>JANJXE010000336.1 GCA_024709185.1 Paludibacter sp. | reverse complement strand
GTAGTTTACTTTCATACCATTGAGTTTGCCATTCAGACTACCTCCCTGGTTGTAGGCATACAAATAGGGATTGGTTTTGGTGACGTTTTGAACGGTGTAAAACTCCATTTGCAGGTCGATACCCCGGTAATTGAGTGCGGTGTTGAACGAAGCGTACCACGATGGGTCGAGGTCGTAAATCTTACGGTCGTCAACAGTAATGCTGCCATCGCCATTGTAATCGAGCACTTTAATGTCGCCGGCTTTAGGTTTGGCTGTGCCCGGAAGGTAATCGGTCTCGGCAGGTTCTTCGCCTTCCTGCCAAATGCCCCCGAACACGTAATCGCGTACTGCATTGATGGAATAACCAATAAAGTAATTTCCGGAATTGATGTAATTCCCTTCTTCATCCACGCGTCCATCGAGTGCTACAATTTCGTTTTTTTGTTTCGAGAAGCTTCCTCCGATGTTCCATACCAGGTGGCGGGTGTTCACCAGTCTTGAATTTAAAGAAACTTCGAGTCCGTTGCTACGCGTTTTACCCAGATTATCCCACATGTTGGAATAACCGCTGATGGAAGGAATGATGCGGTTGATTAGCAGGTCGTTGGTGTTGGTAATGTAGTACTCGACCGAACCATTCAGCTTGCCATTGAGGAAGGAGAAGTCAATCCCCGTGTTAAATGATTCGGTGCTTTCCCATTTTAAACCCGGGTTTTGCAGCGAGTTCGAGGGCAGGTAGCCCAGTGCCAGCTTACCATCGAGCATGTACTCGTGCGACTCGGCAAGTCCGAGGGTACGGTAAGGCGGTATGGCCCAGTTGCCTACAGTTCCATACGAAATGCGGTACTTGAGCATGTCGATCCAGCTTTGATTTTTCAGGAAGGCTTCTTCGTTGATACGCCATGCAAAGGCCATGGATGGGAAGCTCGCCCATTTGTTTTCAGGGCCGAAAACAGTTACTCCATCGCGTCGCAGTGATGCTGTAAGCAGATAACGGTCGGCATAGTTATATTGCGCCCGGGCTGCAAACGAAACAGATCGCGACCGGGTAATTGCCCTGATTACACTGTTTACTTCCGAATCGCCGGCAATATTCCATCCAAAAATATCGGTCGGAGCATTGATGAAATCGTAACCGGTGGTGCGCTGCAAATCTTCTTCGGTCGACTGAATGAGCGTGATGCTGGCTTTGTGCTTTGTACTGCTGAAAGGAACTTCGTAGTTGATCACATTGTCGATGAGCCAGCTCGAACGATTGAAGGCTCTGATGCCACCTTCTCCTGTGGAACCAGGATACAAGGTGGTTTTATAGTCACCTGCCTCACGGTTATTGGAGCGAATGTTGGTGCTGAAGCGGTAGGTGAAGTTTTTAAAAAGTTTGAAATGTGCAAATCCCGAAAGGGTCAGGTATTCGTCGTTTTGCCTGTTCGAATATTCGCGGTTACGCCAGATTGGATTGATGGTGCCTGAAGTGTTGGTTTCGCGCAACAGCTCTCCATTGGCATCGTAAGCCTGCGAAAGTGTAGGTTGGGTAATAACTTCGTTGAAAGTAGCATCTGCACTTTGCCGGTTGGCCAGGGCGTAGGAGAAGTTAAATCCGATATCGAGCCACTTAAAAGGAGTGTAATCGGTGTTCAACCTGAAGTTGGTACGGTCGAAGCCCGATCCTACGACAATACCATCCTGGTTATAATAGCCAACACTGGTGGCCAGTTTGAGTTTGTCGCTTCCTCCACGCATGCTCAGGTCGTATTTCTGTTGCAATGAATTAGTAAACAGCTCATTTTCCCAGTTGGTGTATTTTTGATTTACATATGCATCATACATAATAGGGTCGTCGAGTACGGTTTGGTATTCGATGGCATCAACAGTACCAATTCCGGCGTTACCGTCGTTATACTTGGCCCAGAAACGCAACTTAACCCATTCGTCGGGACTGTAGAAATCGAAGTTGCGCACAAAGCGCTGGGAGCCGACATAGGAGTTTAGGTCGACTGTAAATTTTCCTTCCTGTCCGCGCCTGGTGGTTATTAATATTACCCCGTTCGAAGCCCGTGCGCCATAAATGGCCTGTGAGGATGCGTCTTTCAGAATTTCAACTGAACTGATATCGGAAGCATTCAGATCGTTGATATGAGGAACGATCATTCCATCGACAAGGTAAAGAGGAGTTTGTGCCGAAGACAGCGATCGATTGCCCCGGATAAGTATGCCGGATGCGCCTCCCGGTGCAGGATCGCTGAGTGTAACCTGAACTCCTGCTGCCTGACCTCGGAGCATTTCGGTTACATTTGATGCCGGAAATTTCCGAATATCGTCTGCTTTGATGGATGCTATGGAACCGGTGAGGTCGCTTCGCTTTTGTACGCCATATCCAATGACAACTACCTCGTCGAGCGTACGGGTGTCCTCGGCAATGGCAATGATGAGGCTGCTTTTTCCCTGAATGGAAACTGTTCGCTGGATATAACCCACATAGCTGATTGTCAGACGGCCGTCGACTGGTGCTTCAAGGGTAAATTCACCATTACTGTCAGTGATGGTACCAATAGAGGTATTCTCCAGACGGATTGATGCACCGATAACCGGATCTCCATAATTGTCGAGAACTTTTCCGCGCAGAGGGCGGTTGGGCGACTGTGCCGGGCTGGTTTCTCCGGTAAATGAAGTTGTTTTTTTCAGAATAATGTTCTTACCTTCGATTGTAAAGCTGATTCCGGTAGTGGTTAGCGCTTTTCGTAAGGCATGTTCGATACTTGTGTTTTTGACATTAAGACTCACCGACTGGTTCATGTCTACTGTTTGTTCGTCGTATACAAACAAGTAATCGGTTTGTTGTTCGATTTGACGAATAAGTGCACGCAACGGAGAATTGGTGAGATAGATGTTGACGGTGTTTTTTGACTGGCCAAAGGCTGCTGCCTGTAAGCTCCATAGTACAGTTAGTATGACCAGTGTTTTTCTGAATCTGACCCATGACCAGGGTCGTTTTCCATAAGGATGTTTCATGGTATCCGCATGTTTTTGTGTGATTAATATTAGAATGGTTTGTGTTTTTTTCGGAAGGATACAACAGCCTGTTTCCTGTTGTTAGTGAATCACGATGATGTTGGCATTTTCATTGCGTGTATAGTTGAAATTATACGTTTTCTGTAATACTTTCAGTATATGTTCGATGCCTTCTTTCTGTCGGAATTTTCCGGTACAATGCTGGGTGAGTAACTGACTGTTGTTGACCTGAATGTCGACCTGGTAATATTGTTCGAGTTTGGTAAACAAGCCGGTCAGATTTTCATTTTTAAACACATAGATTCCATCCCGCCATAGGAAGTCGTCGTTGCCTTCAAAGGTAGTTTTAACTAATCTGTCGTTTTTTAACGATACCCGTTCGTTGGGTACCAATACCAATTTTTGCTTCGTAATGGTATTCTCTACCTGTACCGATCCCTCGAGCAACGATGTTTCGAAGAGTCCGGTCGAATGATAGGCCATCACATTAAAACGGGTTCCCAATACACGAATGGTTTGGTTACCAGCTTTTACAATAAATGGCCGGGATGCGTCATGTGCCACTTCAAAGAAACCTTCTCCATCAATGCTTACCTCGCGGTTTTCTCCTTCGAAGCTGGATGGAAAATGAAGTTCTGAATTTGAATTCAGGGTTACCCGGGTGCCATCCGAAAGAGTGAGATTGACACGTTGCCCCGCGGGTACTTCTACTGAATGTGCCACCAGTTGTTCGCGATGTGTGAGTTGTTGTATAAACAGACTGCCTGTTACCGATACTGCTACAACGGCTGCAACCTGCATCCATCTTTTGATGAAATGGAACCTGTTGGGTGTAGTTGACGTTTTGATTTCATGATCGCTCCATATGGCGGCATCGTACAGTCGCCGGTAGTGCATAAATGTACGCCGGTTATCGGGACTGGCTTCAATCCACTGCATCAGCAGTTCTTTTTCGGTTTCAGAGCTTTCGCCCCTGAGGTATTTTTGAATACTGTTGTTATCCATACGATAGAATATTGGTAGGGGAAATGGTACGTTTTTGAAGTTAATATGTACACTTTAGGTCCCCCTCTGATGTATAGACAACCGGGGGGAAGAAATCACTAGTAAAGATTGCAGGAAAATTTAATATAATTAATACAGCAGGAAAATCAGCGTTGGCAGGTAATCTTTTAGCCCTTCGCGCAGTATTTTCATGGCTTTTGCAATATGGTAGTCGACTCCTTTTACGGTGATCCCGGTTAGTAACGCAATTTCCTTATGCGATTTATCTTCTAACCGACTCATAGAAAATATTGTGCGTGTCTGCTCTGGCATGGATGCAAGTGTTTTTTCGAAAAGCTGTTTCAGCTCGTCCGAAAATAAAAGTTCCGGATCGCAGGATTC
>JANJXE010000305.1 GCA_024709185.1 Paludibacter sp. | reverse complement strand
CAAAATCCTGGTTGGGATTGATACCTTAAGTTTTTAAACTACAGATAAATAACATAAAAAATTAACTAATACCAATCAAATAAAATTTTAAATCATGAAAAAATTTTTGAATTATCCAATCTTGTTCCTGGCTATTCTTAGCGTGTTGGCTTCTTGTGATCCCAAGGAGGATGACATCGAACAAAAAGTGAGCGAAGTCACCGTTTTACTTCCTGATGATTTGGAGGAAATAGAACTTGATTATCAGGCGCCTCAAAAACCACTAGCAGTTGAGTGGAAAACCGAAGATGAGGTTAGCTACCAGTTCGTACTTAGTTTGAAAGAGGATATGAGTAATCCCGCTACTATCTCTTTAAATAATGTGGGGGTTGATGCAATCACTCATCATGAGTTAGATAGTGTAATGGGCGTCTTAGGGGTAAAGATTTACAATAGGGCGGAACTGTACTGGGTAATAAAGGGTATTAAAGGTACTAACTCGGGCACCAGCAAATCCCGTATCATGGAATTGTGGAGATTCATGAATCCTTTTGTCGATCCACGTGATGGTGAAATTTACCGTGTAACTAAGGTCGTTGATCCACTGACAGGTGACTACTGGATTTGGATGGCTGATAATATGCGTTGCAAAAAATACAGTGATGGAACGCCTCTGAATATTGGGACTGACGTTCTCTTTTTGAACAACTTACCGGGTGATAGTGAGCACAAGAAAGAGTGGAATCGATTGCGGGGAGGATATTATACCTGGAATGCAACTGTAAGAGATGTTGCTGCGGCTGAAAAAGGCGATAAGGTGCAAGGAATTGCTCCGGCAGGATGGCATATTGCTACTAAACAGGATTGGGATAATCTGTTGAACTTGCAAGAAGATAACTCAAATCCGGGGACTTACTTAAAAGATGGAAGTTATTGGTTAGCTAGCGCCTTAGATTTCGGAAAAAACACATCAAAATTTAATGCAGTTGCATCCGGGTTCTTTTGGGAGCCATTGAAAGATAGAACTCCCGAAAATGTCCTGGAGCAAGAAAACATATCATTGTTTTGGACATCTACCGTTCCTGTTGCAGGAGATGAAATCCCATGGAACCCACCAGCATCAGCATTTCCAACTCAGGCATACTCCAGAGCATTGGATGCAAATTCTTCTGGATCAGCGCTCTATGTTTATGATAGGATGAGAGGTTACACAGTACGTTGTGTTTTAAATTAATGTATGAAAACAACTAAACGGTTTTTCTGGATAGTATTTCTGGGACTCATTACCAGTACTTGTACCACCAAAACTGAGCAAACAAAGGAAGCTATTATAGCAAGTGTTCCACCCATGGGTTGGAACACCTGGATTTGCTTTGGCACCTCAGTGACCGAAGATGAATTAAAAGCTAATGCAGATTTTATGGCTGAACACCTAAAAGAAGCCGGTTATGAATACATCATAAATGATGCTGGTTGGTATGCTCCCGGTATGGTAAAGCTTGAAGACTATGAAGCCCAAAGTCCACATCAGCTAATTGATGAATACGGCCGGTTAATTCCTGATACTGTCAAGTATCCATGTGTTCGTGAAGGTGAAGGGCTTAAACCTCTGGCAAACTACATTCAGTCAAAAGGTCTGAAGTTTGGTATCCACATCATGAGAGGTATCCCTATTCAGGCTGTTGAAAAAAACACTCCGATCAAAGGTACAAAGTACAGAGCCCGTGATATTGTAATGATGGACTCCAAATGTGAGTGGTATCATGGTTTTTATGGTATCGATATGTCAAAACCAGGAGCTCAGGAGTATTACAATTCAATTTTTGAATTATATGAGAGTTGGGATATTGACTATATCAAAGCTGATGATTTATTGAATCCTGTTTATGCTCATGACGAAATTCAGGCAATTGCAGATGCAATTAAGCTCATCAAACGCCCCATTGTATTGAGTTTATCACCCGGTTCAGCTCCTCTTGAAAATGTAAATCATATAAAATCTGTTTCTCAGGCTTGGCGGATTAGTGAGGACTTTTGGGATAACTGGGAAAGTTTAAAGCATCAGTTTGAACTTTGCCGGAAGTGGGCACCACACATAGAAAGGGGAAAATATCCGGATGCTGATATGTTGCCGATAGGTCCGATAGCTCAACGTGCGATGCGGGGCGAAACTCGAATGGCGAACTTTACTGTTGATGAACAATATACCATTTTTACATTATGGTCAATGTTGCGTTCTCCATTGATGCTGGGATGTAATATGGTTGAAATGGATGATTTTACACTTAAACTGGTCACCAACAAAGAGGTTATAAAGATTAATCAATATTCTAAAAACAATCATCAGTTCTATCATCAGGATAACATCGTCGGATGGTTTGCAAGTGCAGAAGATGAGTCGGTTGATTATGTGGCAGTTTTTAATTTGAATGATGATCCAATAACAAATTTTATACTGGATATGAAACCTGTTAATGCTACAGGATACGATAAAGGAACCGAATTGTGGACAGGAGATATGCTATCTGTTTCGAATCAAACATTGGAAATTCCTAAAATCAATCCACACGGTGTGGTTGTCTATAAATTAAACAGAAATTAGTTTTAAATTATGTATAAGTTCTTGAATGTTTTGACGGCACTTGTGTTAACGGTTTGTCTAATTGGATGTGAACGCATTGATGATTCAGACCCGGATCCCACCTACAACACTACCGGTATTTGGGTATTGAATTCAATGGATAGAGTTGAAAATTATAAATCTTTCTCACCCGGTAATAAGATTAACCTGTATTTGGCAAAAGGTGAAGCCGAACATTTTCAGATTGTGCTCGAAACTGAGGAACGTGGCTCTATCTCATTTGAACAAGTGAATCCACGTGAAGGCATATCAGTAAGCTTGAGTGAAATAAGGGTTTTTGAAGATGAGTTCGATCCTCTGGTTCCGGTTACAACAGATTTATCTACAAAAACACAACTAATCAAGCTTTGGGTAACCTATGAGACTTCCATTAATGCACAAGAAGGTGAATTTACTGATAAACTAAGATTCACAGGAACAGCTGGAAACTACGAAGTTGAAGTGGCCTGTAAGGTGTACAATGTTGCCATTCCTGTGAAACCGTCGGTTCCGGCTATAATGGGCATTAATCCTTTACGAGTTTCGTCTGCTGCACAGGGAGAGGATATGTATGAAAAGAGGAAAGAGTTTATGGACGAGCTTTTGAAAAGAAGAATGCAGCCCTATATGTGTTTGTGGCATCCAAACGGTGTCCCAATGGCTGTTGAATGTATTTCATCACCTTACCCATGGAATGACTCCCGTACGCTTGATTATATGGCAGATGAACGTTTAACCCATTTACTGTTGCCAAGTCATTTAGTTACAACGGAAGAAATTAAAACATTTGCTAATCAGGTATCAACTCGTTTTCCACAAAAAAAGCAGGTATATTATGTACGTGACGAACCGACATCAATTGCGGATTATCAGTTGATTCAAGACAAATCAGTGGAAATAAAAAGTGTTAATAGTAAAGCTCAGGTATTAACTACGTTCTACAGAGGCCCTACCGATCCAAATAATACTGATTTCAATGATTTACTTTCAGTTTGGGATCACCTCAATGGATATACAGATATATTTTGTATTGGAGTTTGGGCGCTTCAGAATAAAGAGGACCGAGCAGAGCGCTGTAGACTAAAATCCGGCAATCAGGAAGAATTTTGGACCTATACTGCTATGGGCGACAGACCAGGGCTTACTCATGCAAATGGTACCACTTCAATCGATAATCACGCTATTATGTGGAGAATATACAAAGAAAGAGCAGAGGGATATTTGTTTTGGGTAGTAAATGCCTTTTCCTCTCTCTCACCACTTCGTTCAAGATCCGAATTGCCTGAAGGAGATGGAGTTTTAGTGTACCCGGGAGAAAGCTTCAATTCAGAAACGCCTGTTATTTCAATGCGTTTGGAACGTTTCAGAGATGGACTGGAAGATTTCGAACTGATGTACTTGCTTGAAAAGAAAACGTCCCGAGCGCATGTTTTGTCCATTCTTGAGAATGTGTATAAAGGACCTGCCGCTGTCAGCACCAACCCAAATCATGTGATAGCATTTAAGGTAAAGTTAATGGAAGAGATATTGAAATAGTCTTTTAACTAAACAAATTAACAGATATGTTCGTAAAAAAAACACTTGACGTCCTCGTAATTTTTTGTATTACACTAGTTGCTGGTTGTTCGCAACAGGATTCATATACATCATTAAACAGAAAAATTGCTGAAAGTCAGCCACAGAATACATGGGTAGCTTCCAATCTGGATAGTATAGCTTCTTATTTTGATTCTGTACCGGCGAATATTTATGATTTGTATCTGGCAAAGGGCGACATAGAGCATGTTCAAATAGCATTTAAAACGGATAGCGCAGACAGTTATATCATAGAACGTTTCGCCGAATCAAAAACTGATATTGCTTTTACTTCCAGAAATCTTGTGCATTTTAACAGGTCTGATGATGTGTTGGTTCCAACAAGTGGTAAAGTCAGGGTTGTAGACAGTGCAAAATTGTGGTTGACCTACGCCACCACCCAACAAACAAAGGCCGGAACTTACAATGAAGTTGTTAGGTTTAAAGCGAATAACAGAGAATTCCTTTTCAAAATCAGACTGCATGTTTATAACTGTGCACTCCCTGAAATTCCAACAATCCCTTCTGTTATGGGAATTGATCCCAACAGGATGGGCATCGAAGGACTTTCTGAAGAAGAGGCCTCCATTGAAAAGAAAAAATGGAGTGACTTATTACTGACCTTTAGGATTTCACCCTATTTTTCAAACTGGATTGGTCAATCGCTGGAAACTAAAGACATGCGCGTAGAAAATATTTCTTCTCCATGGGCCTGGAACGATCCAAGAACTATTGAATATATGAACGATCCAAGGTTTACCAGTGTAGCACTACCAAGCCATTTTTTATCCGACGATGAGCTTAACAAGTTTCTTGATGTACTACGAAAAAACGACCTGTTAAAAAAGGCCTATTTCTATATATGGGATGAGCCTGCAAGGATTGGAGATTATGCTTTAATTCAAAAAGAAGCTGCCCGAATAAAGAAATTTGCACCGGATGCTAGAGTGTTGACCAGCTTCTATTGTGGCCCAAAAGATGGTCCCCAAAAAGATGATTTATTTGCTGTTTTCGATTATCTGAAGGAATCAACAGATATCTTTTGTCAGGGAGTATGGTCTTTGAGCGAAAGCGAGCTGAGAGCTGACTCTTGTCGAAGGGCTGCACTAAATCAAGGTGCAGAGTGGTGGACATATGTATGTATGAGTGATTATCCGGGGCTTTCAATCTCAAACAATTTTCCCATACGAAATCGTGCCGTGATGTGGAGAGTATTCAAAGAACAATCTTCAGGTTTCTTATATTGGGTAGTAAACTCTTTCGATTCTATAAACCCTTTGGTACCCCGACAAAATCTGCCACATGGTGACGGTATTTTGATTTTTCCAGGCGAACAGTTTGGGTTGGATAATGAGTTGGTGGTTTCATCCAGATTGGAGCGCTGGCGTGATGGCGTAGAAGATTATGAACTGCTAAAGCTCCTTGAATCGAAAAATGGCAGAGAAGCATCCTTAGAACTTCTAAAACTGGTACATATCAATTCAACAAGTCAAACGAAGCATTCGCAGGAAGTGGCTAAATTCAAAAAACGTTTATTAGAGCAACTATCACTATAATTTTTCAAGTTCAATTTTCAATTAAAATTTATTATTATGAAACAAACAAACTTTTTCAGATTGTTGAGTATCGCACTGATTGTGATGTTCTTTTCAGCAAATTTGTTGGCCGATGCATGGTCAGACAGGGGTTATGTACAAACTACTACCTCTCATAAATGGTTCCAGATACTTGATCCGGCAGGTGATCCAATAACAAAATACATTACCGGTTCAACTTTTACTTTTGAAACCTGGTTCTATCTGGACGATATGTCGAAGGCAAAAGGGATGTTTTTTTATATAAACAATGGAATGCAGTTTGGTTTTAGTCCGAATGAAGCCCGACTTTTATTTCAGAACTCGGCTTCCGGCCGGACAGTCGATGTGTGGTTGGATTATACTACTTTACCGGAATTTTCAGATTTGACAGCAGGAAAGTGGATCCATATCGCGTTAGTTGTGGATGGAAACAACTGGAAAGTGTACATGGATGGGACCGAACGCTATAATCAAAACCTGGCAGGAGGTTATTTGGCTAACACGACTAATTTCCTGATAGGAGGTGATTGGTGGGGTAACTTTCAGGGCAAACTGGCAGAGACCAGGGTATGGAATAGTGCCCGAACAGCCTCTGAGATAGCCGACAACAGAAGAAAAATATTGCCAATTGCTACCCCAACGCTTATCGGAAGAATTAATTTTGGAGAAGGTTCAGGTGAAAGTTCGCAAAACTTTTGCTCTGTTGGTGGAAATGCATGGGCAAGCGCTGGTGGTGCGTCTGTAAGCTGGGGTTTAGTGTCGAAAACACCATCTAATTTACAACCTTCAAGTATCACTTCAACAGGATTTAATTTAACCTGGGATGGAGGACCTGAAACTAAATATGAGGTTGTACTGAGAACAAAAGGATCAACATCAGATTGGACCTATTTACCTGATGCTTCTAAACCTTACCTGGCAGAAGGACTTACCGCTGGTTCTGCATATGATGTTAAAGTTAAAAGCACCCATCCTTTAGAAACAGATTATAGTGCTGCTGTTGAAGTTTCGTTAATAACCAGTACCATAGATGTTCAGGAGTCCTTAGGACTTGTCCTGACCACAAATCCTTCCAATT
>JANJXE010000153.1 GCA_024709185.1 Paludibacter sp. | reverse complement strand
TGCAAATAACGGATTTTGGGGAATATTTGGCACCTACAACGATAGTATCTGGACAGGAGCAATACCTTCTGAGGCATTTTTAATTTTCCAGACCGTTTTTGCAGCTACAGCTGCCACCATCGTTTCGGGAGCAATGGCTGAAAGAACACATTTTGTTTCGTATGTTATTTTCAGTATTGTAATTTCAATGTTTATTTATCCTATCTCCGGACACTGGATCTGGGGAGGTGGCTGGTTGGCTCAAATGGGTTTTGTTGACTTTGCAGGCTCTACTGCGGTTCATTCACTCGGAGGATGGATTGGTTTGGCCGGAGCGGTTATTCTTGGCCCCCGCATTGGAAAATTCAGAGGCAAAAAAGTCATGGCAATCCCCGGCCACAACCTTACTTTTGGTGCATTGGGAGTATTCATTCTCTGGCTGGGCTGGTTTGGCTTCAACCCCGGATCACAGTTGGCCGCAAGTGGCAGCGGAAATGCCATCGCAATTTCACACATCTTCCTGACAACCAATCTCGCAGCAGCAGCCGGAACTATTGTAACCCTGGTACTTACGTGGATACTGTACGGCAAACCATCGCTCAGCGTAACACTCAATGGTGCTCTGGCAGGCTTGGTTGCAATCACCGCAGGTTGTGCAGCAGTTGATGCCTGGGGAGCAATCATTATCGGAGCCCTGGCAGCAGTAGTTCTTGTATTTGGATTGAGGCTAATCGAAAATGTATTTAAAGTTGATGATCCTGTAGGTGCCGTAACTGTTCATGGAATAAACGGTGCATTCGGAACCTTAATGGTGGGATTGTTCTCAACATCAAGTGGTGCCTTATATGGTTTTGGATTCGACCAATTCATCACCCAGCTTATCGGAGTGGTTGCTGTAGCAGCCTGGGGACTCGGTACCGGATTTATCCTCTTTACTATTCTGAAGAAAACCATTGGTTTACGTGTTCATAAACGCGTGGAAGAAGAAGGACTTGATATTTACGAACACGGCGAAACCGCCTATAACTAATAAGGTATACCGGGGCAAAAAGAACATCAATCCTGAAGTGAAAGCCCCTTTTCAGCCCCGGTATTCCTCTTGTTCAGCCAACGGGTTGAATGAACGCAAACACGGTAATCTTTAAAAAATAATCGTGTGTTTTTTAGTTTTATTGTTTCCGGCAGGCCACCTCGTGAGAAATGGCCTGCCTTTTTCTCCAAAAACAATAAAAATAAGTATCTTTGCACACTAAAAAAATGGAAGATTACAAGCCGCCAAATTTATGTTTTAAAACATATTTTTAGCGATCGATTACAGTTTGTAAGCATTTTAACGTTTTTTCATTACAGATTAAAACAAAGAATATTTTATTCCAACTCTTAACATTAAAAATTAGCTATTTAATTTACATTATTACTAAATTTGCAAAGTATGATTATCATATAGCAAGCAATAACTGATTTTAGATATAAAAAAGACAAATAATAAATTAAAATACACAATTATGTCATCATTACGTTTTAAAGCAGTAGAAGAAGCTTTCAGAAAAAAAGCGATCTGCGTGGAAGCCCCCGGTAAACTTACTTCAGAGTATTACGGAAAATATGTTTTCTCTCGCAAAGCCATGTCGAAATACCTGGCTAAAGACACGATGGAAGCCATTCAGAATGCGGTGGATAACGGTGTAGCTCTTCATCGCGACATCGCCGATCATGTTGCAGCAGGAATGAAACGCTGGGCTATGGAAATGGGAGCTACTCATTACACTCACTGGTTCCAGCCTCTTACTGATGGAACTGCAGAAAAACATGACTCATTTATTGATTACGAGGGAGCACCCGGTGGAAATGTAATTGAAGATTTTTCCGGAAAATTACTGGCTCAACAGGAACCTGATGCTTCGTCCTTTCCGAGTGGTGGAATTCGCAGCACGTTTGAAGCCCGTGGTTATACTGCATGGGATCCTTCTTCACCTGCATTTGTACTCGATGATACATTGTGTATCCCTACCATTTTTATCTCCTATACCGGAGAATCTCTCGACCTTAAAGCTCCGCTTCTCAAGGCCCTGAATGCAGTGGATAAAGCTGCTACATCGGTTTGTCAGTATTTCAATCCTGAAGTTAAAAAAGTATATTCTTACCTTGGTTGGGAACAGGAATATTTCCTGGTTGACGAAGGATTGTATGCAACACGTCCCGACCTGGCCCTGACCGGTCGCACCTTACTTGGACACGAATCGGCGAAAAATCAGCAGCTTGAAGATCATTATTTTGGAGCGGTTCCCTCTCGTGTAGCTGCCTACATGAAAGACCTGGAATTCGAAGCGTACAAATATGCGATTCCATTGAAAACCCGTCATAATGAAGTAGCTCCCAACCAGTTTGAGCTGGCTCCGATCTTTGGTGAAGCCAATCTTTCAAACGATCAGAACCTGCTTATCATGTCGCTGATGAAGAAAGTGGCCCGTCGTCATGGATTCCGCTTACTCTTACACGAAAAACCTTTTGCAGGTGTCAATGGTTCGGGTAAACACAACAACTGGTCGCTGGGTACTGATACTGGTGTTGGTCTGCTTACTCCTGGTAAAACTCCCGAAGAAAACCTTCAGTTTATTACTTTCCTGGTGAATACCCTGATGGCTGTTTACAAACACAACGCACTGTTGAAAGCATCGATTATGACTGCCAACAACGCTCACCGTCTGGGTGCCAACGAAGCACCTCCGGCCATTGTTTCTGCCTTCCTGGGAAGCCAGATTACAGCAGTCTTAAATAAACTGGAAAACAGTTCTTCAGATGAGGCCATCGTTATGGATGCAAAAAAACGTCTGAGCCTGGGCATTCCTCATATTCCGGAAGTATTGCTCGACAATACGGACCGTAACCGTACGTCGCCTTTTGCTTTCACCGGTAACCGTTTTGAATTCCGTGCAGTAGGTTCGTCGGCCAACTGTTCTTCGGCTCTGATTGCATTAAACAGTGCAGTTGCTGCTCAGCTGGTAGAATTCAAAATTGCAGTTGACGCACTAATTGCTTCCGGCAAAACGAAAGAAAAAGCAATCTTTGAAGTACTAAAAGAATATATCAAGATTTCAAAACCAATTCGCTTCGATGGTAATGGTTACAGCGACGAATGGAAAGTGGAAGCTGCAAAACGTGGTTTAGACTGCGAAACAAGTGTTCCTGAAATCTACAAGGCATATACGAAACCTGAAACTGTAGCCATGTTTGCTAAAAATGGCGTACTTTCTGAAAAAGAACTCCATGCCCGAAATGAAGTGAAATGGGAAACCTACACCAAGAAAATTCAGATTGAAGCCCGCGTGCTGGGTGACTTGTGTATGAATCACATCATTCCGGTGGTTACAAAATACCAATCGCTCCTACTCGATAATGTTGCTAAGATTTATGCTATTTATTCTCCGGAACAGGCTGCGCAACTGGCTGGAATGAATAAAAGTCTGATTGAAGAAATTGCTGCACGTTTGACAAACATCAAGAATAATGTGGATGCGATGATTGAAGAGCGTAAACGATGCAACAAAATTGAGCATGAATACGATAAGGCAAAAGCGTATCACGATCTGGTATTCCCTTATTTTGATAAAATTCGTTACGATGTAGACAAACTCGAGCTCATCGTCGATAACGAAATGTGGACCCTTCCCAAGTACCGGGAACTACTGTTCATCCGTTAAATGAAAGAACTTTAATGTTTAATGTTTAATGATTAATGATTAATGATTAATGGGTGCAACGATAGATTTGATTTACGTATATTAATATTTGCATACGCACAGATTAACTAAATGTATAAAATCACTTAGTCGCAACCATTAATCATTTATCATTTATAATTAAACATTAAGTCTCTGTTTTACTGACTTTTAGGATACAACACCCGTTGTGTCTTCCCCTTTTTTATCTCAAAAAACTAAAAAACAAGGTTAAGCTATGAGTTTAAGTCCCCGACAACTAGACGAAGCTGAACAGCGTACGCTGTACTCTTTTGACAACGAACACGACGCATGTGGAGTAGGACTTGTATTGAATCTCTACGGAGAAAAGTCGCATGAAATCGTCGAAAAAGGCTTACAAGTCCTCGAAAATATGGTGCACCGCGGTGCCGAAAGTGCCGACAATAAAACAGGTGATGGAGCTGGTATTCTGGTACAGATTCCTCATGAATTTATTCTTTTACAGGGCATTCCCGTTCCGGCAAAAGGCAAGTACGGAACAGGGCTTGTATTTCTTCCCAAAGACGACAATAAGGCAACACTCTGCCTGAATGTAATTCGTGAAAATATTGAAAAAGAAGGCCTTCAATTATTGGCCGTGCGTGATGTTCCCACCCACAGTGATATTCTTGGTGAAATATCTGCTT
>JANJXE010000523.1 GCA_024709185.1 Paludibacter sp. | reverse complement strand
CGAAACCGATGTACCAGCCGGTGATATCGGAGTTGGTGCCCGTGAAGTAGGTTATATGTATGGAATGTACCGCAAATTGGCGCGCGAAAATACGGGTGTGTTTACAGGTAAAAGCCTCGAGTTTGGCGGTTCGCTTATTCGACCTGAAGCTACTGGTTTTGGAGGCTTGTATTTTGTAAATCAAATGCTTGAAACAGCAGGTCAGTCTATTATGGGGAAAACTGTTGCCATTTCCGGTTTTGGTAATGTGGCCTGGGGAGCAGCCCTGAAAGCTACTGAATTGGGAGCTAAAGTGGTTACGATTTCAGGCCCTGATGGCTATGTATACGACGAAAATGGAATTTCAGGTGAAAAAATTGAATACATGGTCGATCTTCGTCTCAGCTGTAATGATATTGTTGCTCCTTATGCTGAAAAATACGGGGTACCTTTCTTTGCCGATCGTAAACCCTGGGAGGTGAAGGTGGATATTGCATTGCCCTGTGCAACTCAAAATGAGTTAAACGGTGATGATGCGAAACTATTGATACAAAACGGCGTACTATGTGTAGGCGAACTTTCGAATATGGGTTGTACGCCAGAGGCTATCGATACATTTATCGAACACAAGGTATTGTATGGTCCCGGTAAGGCTGTAAATGCAGGGGGTGTAGCTACTTCAGGACTGGAAATGACACAAAACGCCATGCATATTGCCTGGACAGCTGCTGAGGTAGATGCAAAGCTACAGCAAATTATGTCAGCAATTCATGAACAATGTGTCAGGTATGGTCGTCAGTCGGATGGCTATATTAACTATATGAAAGGTGCCAATGTGGCAGGATTTTTGAAAGTTGCTAAGGCCATGATGGCGCAGGGAGTGCTGTAATAATGATTAATGTAATAATGATTAATGATTAATGGGTGGGATTGACAGGTTTTAGTGCAATTTTGACGGTTTTTAGTACGTTAATTTTTAATAAATCAGGGTCTGGCGTTAAGCGGGTTTAAATGTTAAAATTAAAATGTTAAATTGGGATAAATAAGACTGACAGAAAGAGACTAAAGTACATCTTTTGCATAATTTAGCGCCGGAATTCATTGTTCCGGCGTTTTTTTTATGAAGTACAACTTAAATAATTGCATATGAGAACAAGTAAATTAGTAAATCTTACCGGCCTTGTTTTGTTAATAGTGGGTGTAACAGTAGCAACCAATCTTGTCGTTAACCAGGTTTTCAAGCCTTCATGGTCTGAAAGTTCTGGTTTTTCAAATCAACCAATTCCTGCAAGCTATGCGAATTTCCGAAACGCTACACGTTCGGTTGATACCGATTTTACGGTTGCTGCTGAATTAACTGTAAATGCAGTGGTTCACGTAAAAGTGAAAGCTGAAGTGCAAGCGCAGGGTTTCCGTGGCGGTGATCCTTTTTTTGAGTACTTTTTTGGGCCGCAGTTTCGTCAGCAACAACAACCTCAGATTCGTGAAGGTGCCGGATCTGGTGTAATCATCTCCGAAGATGGCTATATTGTTACCAACAACCACGTGATTGATAAATCAAAAGAAATTGAAGTAGTATTGAACGATAAGCGTTCCTTCACTGCCAAGGTAGTGGGTGCAGATCCCAATACAGATATTGCTCTTTTGAAGATTGAAGAAAAGGGTCTTCCTTACGTAATTTTCGGTAACTCCGATTCATTAAGGGTAGGTGAATGGGTATTGGCTGTAGGTAATCCTTTTAACCTGACATCAACGGTAACTGCCGGAATTGTAAGTGCCAAAGCACGTAGCATCAATATTTTGAACTCAGCGATGCCCATTGAATCGTTTATTCAGACCGATGCGGCGGTAAATCCCGGAAATAGCGGTGGTGCATTGGTAAACACGAAAGGAGAACTTGTTGGAATTAATACTGCAATTGCATCTTCAACAGGTGCTTATGCCGGATATTCTTTTGCTGTTCCTGCTTCTATTGTTCAAAAAGTGGTTTCAGATTTCCGTCGTTTCGGAGTAGTACAACGTGCTGTTTTGGGTGTAAGTTTGGGTGAATTGACTTCAGAACTCGCCAAAGAGAAAAACATTAAACTAATCTCCGGAGCTTATGTTGCAGGTG
>JANJXE010000380.1 GCA_024709185.1 Paludibacter sp. | reverse complement strand
AATAATCAGGTACATACCCTGAAACCCAATGATCAGCTTATTTTCAATAAACAGACCAGGAAAATTGAACTTACTCAAACCGATGCCAGTCGTTCGGCTTTGTGGACTACCGGAAGGCTAAGTTTTGTGGATGCCACTTTCGATCAGATTTCACGTGATTTGGAACGAAGGTACGATGTTACAATACAAATAGCCGAAAACACAATAAAAAATGAAGTTTTTTCAGGAAGTCTTGACATGAACTTATCGCTGAAAGAAGTACTGACCTATATTGATGTGGATAAAAAGTTTGCTATCCATCAGCATGGAGATACCTTGTTGATTGAGAGAAAAAAGTAATTACGGATTCTGTGGTTTTTAATGTTCAAAAAATTCGGCATTAGACTAAACGTTTTTAAGTTGAGATGTGTATTACTATACAGACAGCACTAATATGCCATCTCACAAACTAATGCCAGACAAGCCACAAAACTTCGAACACCTGATGATGCAGTATTTATCGGAAACTATTTCCGATAAGGAAGAACAACTTCTGATTGAAATGTTGCAATCTGATCCCTCATTGAAAGACCGGTTTAACGAAATTGTTAAAACGAGGGCCATTTCGATGATTCCAGCTCTTGAAGAAAAAAAACCGTATAATTACAACTATATACGTGAGCTTCTTGTCACAGGCAACAGTAGCTCAAGCAGACCAACATTGGTTCAATATTTTATAAGAATAGCCGCTGTTCTGATTTTTTTACTTACTACATCCGTTTCTGGCTATTATTTTTATAACGAAGTTCTTAATAGCTCTTCTCAACTAATGACCTATACCACCGTTGTGCCATTGGGTTCACAGGCAAAGATTGTTCTTCCGGATGGAACAATTGCCTGGCTGAACGCAGGAACCACTCTGAAGTACACCAATAAATACGGAAAGAAAAATCGTGAAGTCGAAATGACCGGAGAAGGGTATTTTGATGTCAAAAAAGATGCTGACAAACCATTTTTGGTGCAGACCAACGATTTAGAAATTAAAGTGCTTGGAACCATTTTTAATGTACGATCGTATACAAGCGATCCTACTGTTGAAGTCAGCCTTATAGAAGGAAAGGTAGATGTGTCGGCTGTTGATAATGAAACCGATATGAAAATTACGTTACTTCCCAATCAACAACTTCATTTTATAAAAGAATCGAACACTATGTATGCCAATTATGCCGATGTTTCCAAATCGGCACAATGGCAAATCGGCAAATTGCATTTTGTGGATGCCACATTAGAAGAAATTGCGAAGAATTTGGAGCGTAAGTTTGATGTACAGATTTATTTTGAGTCGAACGATATAAAAGATGAATATTATTCCGGCAGTCTGGATATGAATTTATCGGTGAGAACATTGCTGGAATATATTGACGTGGATAAGAAGTTTATGAGAGTATATAATGGGAAAATGATAACTATTAAAAATAAATAGCTTTAAAAATTGTGTAGCTGAAGTATGATTTTACACCCGAAAAGCACAAACGTAATCTAAAGATGAAATACACAGATTGTAAAGAAAAAGTAAACCTGATTAGATACAGTCATTTGAAAAAAATAGTCGTATTCCTTTTTGTTTGGCTGATAACACTATCAGGTTCATTAAGCCTCGCTCAGGATACAAAACTGAACTTACTGGTTAAAAATAAGCCTTTAGGAGAGGTTTTAAATCTACTGGAACAAAAAACCGGTTATTCATTTCTGGTAAGAAGTAGTGATGTTGATTTAAAGCAACTTATTACTGTCGAAGCTGATAAAAAAAGTCTTTCAGAAATATTAACCTTACTTTTTAACAGCAAAAATATTAGGTTTGACATTACAGGAAAAAGTGTTTCAATATACAAACCACAAAAATCATCTGAAATAACTCCAGTTTCAGCCCCGGTAAAATCAAGGAGGATTTCGGGTCTTGTGTTGGATGAGAAAGGTTTTCCGGTAATAGGTGCCAGTGTCATTGTACCCGGCACAACCATTGGTGTTGCCACTGATTTGGAAGGACGATTTAATTTTGAAGCACCTGTGAATGAAAAGATTCGCATCAGCTACATAGGTTATAATACAAAAGAAGAAGTTATAAAAGAAAATACAAACTTAATTATTACGTTGGAACCTATTCAGAAAACCCTGGATGAAATTGTTATTACAGCTCAGGCTATTGGTCAGAAGCAGGCAATTAATCAACAAATACTTTCTAACACTCTAAAAAATGTAATTTCAGCTGAAAAGCTTCAGCAAAATCCCGATGTTAATGCTATAGAAGCTATAGGCCGTTTGCCGGGTATTTCTGTAAATAGGTCGGGTGGAGAAGGAGCCGGATTTTTACTCAGAGGCCTTGATCAGTCTTATTCAACTGTTTTAATAAACGGAGAACCTCTACCGGTAGGATTAAATGTAATTTCCACCTATGCACTACAGGGAGTAGATGTGTATAAATCTCTGACTGCTAACCTTGAGGGGAATGCAGTGGCAGGTTCTGTTGATTTAACGTTACGGGCAACACCCCGGGGGCTGAATTACAGCGTTATGGCACAATCGGGTTACAATGCTCTGAACAATGATTATGCAAATTACAATTTTGTTGCCCAGGTAAGTAATCGTTTTCTTAACGATCGATTGGGTGTTTTTCTGTCTGTAAATGCCGACCGTGTAAACCGAAGTACAAGTGTGATGAGGGTAGGATACAACACCAATTATACAACTAATTTAGGTGATCCGTTTTACATCAGCAATATCAATTTTAATTTGAATGAACGAATCAATTTTAAGCAGTCGGCTGTAGTCAATGTTGATTTCATAGCCAGCAGTTCAACACTACTTGGTTTGCAAACATTTTTATCGGCCAGCAACTTCTACGCTTCAACTCAGTCAAAAAGCTTTAATCCGGAAGGCAATACCGCCAGTGTCCCAATTGCAGTAAACATGTCGGAGACACCGGAGTACAGAAATTACGGAATAACAAGTATTTTTTCAGGAAAAACAAGGTTAAGGTTTCTCAGTTCTGTTTTAAATTATGGTGTCAGCTTTACCCGAAATAAAACTTCAACCCCCGGGTCCCAAAGTTGGTCCTATACTTCAGAAACCAGGGCCAATGGTTTACACCGCGATAGTCTAAAAGTCTATACACCTGCACAGGTAGCCCGGAATTTTGATGATATACTTGTTAATCTACAAGGAACTCAACTGGAAACAATGACTTATAGTCAGCTGGAATCCAATAATTTAAATGTTTCGCCCCGACTGGATTTCGAAATTCCTTTTCGGTTTTTTAAAGATAAACTTCATGGAAAACTACAGTTAGGGGCAAAATACCGCTATAATACTAATTATGTCGATTGGACTAATGGTGTTGGTTATGCCGGTAATAATGCAATTTTCAGGGAGTATATTAACAAACAATTTGGGTGGGTAGAGAATAAATCGGTAGTACCCCTTGTTGTCGAAGGACAGGAAAATAATTTTCTAGGAGGAGCTTATTCCTTTGGCGACAGGTATTCCTTTGTACGTAATAATATTGTTTTCGATGCCTGGCAGCAAAATGGGAAAGAAAAGTATCTTTCCGGCTCTACGGGAGGGTTGGGTGATGATCCAAAATACTCAGGATTTGTATATAATCTTAATTCGTCTGCAATGAATGATATCAACAACAGACAACATTATCTTGCAGGGTACATTATGCCTGAGATAAACATTGGAAACTGGTTGATGGTAATGCCCGGATTCCGCTATGAATATCAAAATGCGCAACTACATGGCTATCGCGGTAATGAAGTGACCAGGACGTATTCAGTTTTTGAAAATCTTTCCAGTGCTTATGGATTGAGAGATTCAATTTCATATCGGACAGACAAATTCTTACTTCCGATGATTCACATTCGATTGAAACCCACCAAGTGGTTTTATACGCATTTTTCATATACTCACACCATCAGAAGACCATCTTCGGGAGTCTCTCCCTTTGAATATTACAGTGCACAGGATGCATCATCCTATACCTATAACTCTGGTAATCCCGGTTTAAGAACTGAATTATGGAAAAGTTATGATCTTCAATTTACTTTTCACGGTAATAAATTTGGATTATTTTCAGTTACCGGATTTAATAAATCAGTGGAAGATAAGTTATGGGCAAGATCATATAAACGTATTCAGGGAGAACCAATCCCGCATCCTGTTTTTAAGGATAACGATTTGGTGAATATGACAGTGTATGAAAATCATCCGTATGAAATTGTATTACGTGGCGTTGAGGTTGAATGGCAGAACTCGTTTGGATACTTGCCAAAACCATTTTCATATATGACATTAAGTGTAAACTATACCTACACAAATGGAAAATCGCCTAATCCCTATACGCGACTTTATAAATATAAGCCGGCAGGATCCAGATACGAGCTTACAGGCAGACAGGACTCTGTAGTAATTGAACCCATGACCGGAATGCCGGCACACATGGCAAATGTAACACTGGGAATGGAAATCAAAGGATTTAAAACGTATATTTCATATCAGTATGCTGCTCAAAAGATTCAAAGTACCCATCCCAACGATTTGCGACTTTATGTTATGAATGAACCGTACAGCAGGGTTGATTTTAATGCATCATACAGTATCTATTTACAAAAGAATGATATACTGGAAGTACTGTTCAAAATTGGAAACCTTACCAATAGTGAAGACCGAATTCGATACAGAGATGAAACACGACCAATATCTGTTGAACAATATGGTGTAACTGCAGATCTTGGAATAAGGTATAAATTTTAGCTAATTCTCAGGAAAGAATAATAACCATTTAAAAAAGCACAAGAATGAAAAAAAACACTTTACTTTTAATTGCTTGTATTTTGGTAGTGTCGCTATCAGCTGCTACAAAGGAAATCATTGATGTTGCTCCGGGAGTAGGTACGCTCAATGCTGCAATAAAACAACACGGAGGAAATAAGATTTACAGACTCAAGAATGGCTATAACGGCTATTATGTTTTAAACGAAATCATTAATAATACGGGTTTTGAATTAACAATTATTGGAGGTGGAACACCAGATGCCGGTGACCTGAAACCAACAATGCCACCAACCCTGCAAACCAGCGGCACAGGTGGTACTCCGTTTGACTATATGTTCATTGCCTTTGAAAATCTTACGTTGAGAGGTATTTATTTCGTCAATGCAACAGCCGATGGAGTATTTAATCCTCAGTTTTTTATCAGAATCGGAGGTAATAATGTTAGGGTGGTTATTGATGATTGTGTGTTGGATCCTGCTGGCAGTCCTATACATAGTGTAGGTCAAAAACCCAAAATTTACCTGAGGAATAGTCTTTTTAACCGTTTGACCAATCAAACAACCAGTGTTAATGGGCCGGTAAATTTCTTCTTTGCAAATCAGGAAAGTGGGGTAGATACCTTGTATGTTGAAAATAATACTTTTGTAGGTCTTAGCACAGCAATATTTTCAGATGGCAATGCTCCGGTGAAAAGTGGTTTTACCTGGATTAATCACAATACCTTTATTCATCACAAAGCTCAGATTGACTGGATGTCGAATCAGGAAAAGTTCTTTTTTACGAATAATCTGATGTATGACTGCCACGTAATTCCGTACGAAAAAGCCTGGGTAGGTGGATGGGATAATTATCCTTCAGGGGCTGTTTCTGAATTGCTGTGGTCGCACCCCAGCCCTAAGGTAAAAGACAATGGTGTGGAAATTAATTTTGGTTTCGATAAAATGACCAGTTTTGTGGCTAATAATATTGAATTTAAAAACAAAGCATTTTACGATAACCTGGATGCTTTGTACACCTGGGCCAATCAAAAAGGAGCTGCAATAAGTATGTATTTTCAACCACTTGTATGGACACCCGATGCACCTGCCAGGGGAATAGAGAAAACTCAGGCCATGGCGCTCAATCCTCAGGCGGGTATTTACAATAGTAATGCACATCCTAACTGGAAAGCAGCCAATAATAAGTACGATGTTAATCCAACTTTTGTAGATCATCGCATTGATTCACTATCTGCTATATTAGCAGCCTGGACTCTTCCGGCAATAAAGAAAGATTATTTCGCAAGTCATTATGATGGTGGTACTGCCTTTACACAACTAAACTGGTATTGGGATCCCGATAAGGCTCTGGGTCAAAACGAAACCTGGCCATTATTTAATGGTACTTATACCAATGCGGAAGCTTTATCAGGAGGTCTGGATGGACTGCCAATCGGGGATTTAAACTGGTTTCCAGATAAAAAAGAAATCTGGAAGAATAATAAGGCAGCCATCGATGCCCATATTTTAGCCTTGAATACAGAAAAAATAAATCTGAATTCAGCTGTGCCAATTGTTCATGATGCTGAAATGCTGGTTGCTACTTATCCGAATCCGATTGTTAATGAGGTGCATTTCAAATTTAAAGACGCAATTAAGGAAAAAATTGCAATTGAAATTGTGAATGTAATGGGACAGGTAATTGATGTAGTAAAGGTTGAACCAGGTGTTTCACAATCTGTTTACGATGCCTCACGATTAAGTCCGGGTACCTACTTCTATACCAGCAACATGAATGGCAGGAAAGTCACTGGTGTTCTTTTGAAACGATAATAATCAACATGATAGTTCATTTCAATTGTATGAAGGTTGAAATGAACTATCAAAAAAAATAAAAAACTCACTTTAAATTCTATTAATATGAAAACAAAACATGTACTCTCGATTGTAGCACTTTTCAGTATGATTTGTGTTTTAAATGCTCAAAAAACATGGGATTTTAAAACAGGTACCGATGGCTGGTCATCGTATGGAGCCGATTATGCAGTAACTCACGACGGAAGTGATAAGTTACTGCTTGCACTTTCAACAGCAGGCGATGGAACTATTGATTACCCAACCATTTATGTTGATTATCCCCTGGATGTTTCAACTGTTAATTATTTTCAAATGAAATTTAATGCTACTAACTGGCCAAAAGCAAATGTATTGGTAAATGTTTACTTTGAACTGCCGAGTGGACATTATTATGCCAATCAAACAATGAATGTTGCAAGCGGAGAATTTTCGTTTCATATCCGAAATCAGGTTCAACACACTTGGAATGTTTTGCCCGCAACAGGAACCTCATCAAGAATACGAATTGAATTACCCCATAATTCAGAGTTAGCCGGATCCAATTGGAACGGAACATCCATCAGTATTGATGAAATTTCTTTCCTGAATCAACTGACAACCGACCTGAATGAGTCCTCAGTAAACAAATTAAGTGTATATCCAAATCCTACAATGGAATCATTCGGTGTAAAAGGAGGAGCATATGACCAACTTAACATCTTCGATGCTACTGGCAAGCTCTTGAAATCGGTTGCGAAATCTTCAGAAAGTATTTCTGTTAGTAATTTAGCGAAAGGTCTGTACTTTGTTGAAATTCAATCTAATGGCCAAAAATCTATTGAGAAACTGATTGTAAAATAAGCTTTTATTACAACTTTTTTTCCTTTTCATCTTGCTGTAATTTGTCCGGAAAAAGGGCAAATTACAGTAGAGATATAACTCGTCACATCCATACAATTTCGTATGTTACCTGGTATCTGCTTTAGATATTTATTACTTATCCAACAAATTCACACAAAAAATTCTAACGGTCAGGAATGTGTAAACTGTTAACTAATCAATCGTCAAATGAATAAGAATTCAATTATTATTTTACTATGTGCTCTTTTAGTATCGTTTGTATCTAAAGCACAGGATATCGTTTGGGACTTTAATGAAAACATGCAGGGCTGGCATGATTTAGGTGCGGGTAGGGATGTTGTTGCCAGTTGGGAAAATGGAGCGCTGAAAATGACCTATATTGATGGGTCTCCAACACAGGGACCTCAACTTTGGTTCGCTGCTGTTGAGGTTGCACATGAGTTCGATTCAAAAGATTATCCCTATCTTGAATTACACTACAAAGCTGTTAATTGGCCAACACAATCGCCGGTTAAATTTTTAATAACTTTTAAAAATGCCAACAATCAACTTGTTTATGCTTATACCGACCTCGACCCTACAAAAAATTTTGTATCCGTTGAGATTGATAAGTACTACATGAACTGGGGACAGGTTTACGCTGGCATGATGAAGTCGGTTCAACTGGAGTTGCCACACAATGGTGCAGCAGCAGCAAATCCAGCAACTGCATGGTTTGGAGCATCGACCCTGATTGAAAAAGTAGTTTTAACCAATACTCCGGGTGTTCCTCCTACGGAACCTTCTAAAAATAAAAAATTATACTGGAGTTTTGACACAAACTTATCAGATTCAACAAATACTGTAACCGGACAACCTACCGGAAACCCTGCGCTTCAAAATGCAAATGTAAAAAAAGGGAATGGTGCTTTATTTCTCAATGGCAGCGATGTACTCACTTTTCCTGCAAATGAAATATTTGCCAGTGATAAGATTACGTTTACTTGTTGGGTTAAAACACCT
>JANJXE010000277.1 GCA_024709185.1 Paludibacter sp. | reverse complement strand
GGTTCACGGTCTGAAGTCGGAAATACGGTTAACACCCAACGATTTACGTGAATTCGAACGTCCTGCCAAACAACGTACTTCTGCGTTTTTAACTCCCATGATGGAACTCTTTGAACTGGGAGCCCTGGCAGGTGGCGATTTGCTTTCCATCGAAAGTACAGGTGGAAAGGAAGTTTCGGATGATGCCCTGATGAACTGCGATATCAAAACGGTACTTTTTGCACTGGCCGTTCTGGGTGTGCGGGATATGCAGTTTTTGTGGAAAAAAATTGTTGGTATTGCTGCTGCTCAGGGAAAGATTGCTGCCGGCGATTCGGCCTGTGGTTTTGCCAATACCGCAATGGTTCTTGCCGAAAAGAAATATATCCCAAAAGTATTTGCAGCATTGGTTCGGGTAATATCGGTGGTTAGGTCTGTCGTAGCCATGGAAGAAGGGGCTGTCGGCCCCGATAAGGATTGTGGTTACGAAGGTCCGTTTCTCAAAGCCATTACCGGCATACCCATTTCAATGGAAGGAAAAACGGCTGCCTGCGCTCACTTCAGTCCGATAGGCAATATTGCTTCCGCCTGTGCCGACCTGTGGAGCAACGAATCGGTTCAGAACATCAAATTATTGTCGGGCATGGCTCCCACAGCCTATCTGGAGCAGCTTGAATACGATGCCCGACTGATGAATGAAGCTCTCCGGGCAGGGAAACTGCATTGTAATATTCTTCAACAATTGCTGGTATCCTCCGATATGTATACCGATCCTCAGGCATTGATTTTAGCTCCTGAAAATGTCATACGCATTTCAAAAAGTTTAATTACCGGCGATTCGTATGTAGCCAATGCCCGCAATGGTGCTCTGGAAACCCTGAATGTGATTGAAGAAGCACTGGCTGAAGGTAAACTGAAGTTATCTGAATTAGAAACAAGCTATCTTCCCTATTTGCGGGAAGAATTAGAAAGCATACCGGATAGCGAAAGTGATTTTGTGGAAATGATGTTACCAGTAGTGGATCAAAGCAAGTTTACCTTGTCGGAATACGGATTGTAAAGTGAATAAACTACCGGTTCATATCATAACAGGTTTTCTGGGTGCCGGAAAAACAACTGCCATACTGCAACTGCTAAAACAGCAAACAGCAGGTGAAAAGTGGGCAGTTGTTGTGAATGAATTTGGGAAAATTTCTATTGACGGGCGCACGCTCTCTTCTTCCTCTGATACAACTGAAGTATATGAAATCTCCGGTGGTTGTATTTGCTGTACCGCTTTCGCCTTCCTGAATGATACCATCGATCAGATTCTTCACACACCCGGCTTTTCTGGCATCCTCATTGAACCCAGTGGTCTGGGTGGCATTGAACGAGTTTCGGAAATTGTAACATCCAAACCACAATTGATACGTAAACCGGTAATTTGTTTAGTCGATATCCTGACTGCCGGCATCCCGAAAATGGAGAGAATCCCTGTGTACAGACAACAAATTATCAAATCGGACATTATCGTTTTTACAAAAACCGATTTAGTAACAAACTCACAGGAATTGGAAGAACTGGTAAAAGTGTTCAGATTTCATTTCCCGAATGCATGGATCTATCCAAAAACCTCAATTAGCATTGACATATTGAATATTATCCCCGATGAAAGGCCTGGATTATCAGGGATACTGACGTATGATTTTCCGTACAGCAGCATCTCAGCAGAACAATATTTCAAAAAAAGCTGTATTTTTGATTCGGAACTCATTTTCGATGCGAAAAAACTAAAAAAGGTTTTGGGAGAACATGCGGAAATACTCCGGGCTAAAGGTTTTTTTCGTGAAAAAGAGGGTTGGAAGATGCTCAATTATACCCTGACACACTGTTGCATGGAGAAGTGTAGTCCGGGATCACAAAGTGAAATCGTCATCATAGCCGAAAAAAACGGATTTGTTGACTATGAAGAGCTCTTAAAATCGGCGATTTTTGAATCGGAATTAGTATGAAGAGACACACAATCCAACTGTATCCACTCGGCAAAACGCTCCGGGTTAATCATAACACTCCACTGATGGATGTGTTGCACGAATATGGGATTGAGTTTCCCTGTGGAGGCAAAGGAAGCTGTGGTAAATGCAAAGTAAAAGTACTAAAAGGCGATGTGAAAGTTTCGGAATTGCACCGGCAGAAACTGGAATTGCTGGGTTTAACACCCGAATGGCGACTGGCCTGTTACAGTCAATGTAAATCCGACATCACAGTAGAATTGGATCAGTTTAACCAACTCATACTGGCTGATGAGAGCAGTTTTGAATTTACTCCCAAACAGGGTTATGGTGTGGCTGTCGATTTGGGTACCACGACACTGGTGGCTCAACTTGTTGATTTATCGAACGCTTCAGTGCTTGCTGTAGAAACCCGGCTCAATCCGCAGGCCCGTTTTGGTGCCGATGTTATTTCACGCATTCAGTCGTGCCTCGATGGCAATGCCCGGGAGATGACACGTTTAATCCGGTTGCATGTGGGCAATATGATTGAGTTGCTGCAACGTAAAACGAATGTTGAATTGCAGCAAATAGCAATTGTGGGAAATACTGTGATGCATCATATTTTTTGTGGAATCGATGTTAAACCCTTAGCAGAATACCCTTTTCATTCAACCCAATTACAGCGTCAGATTTTTTCTCCCGAAATGCTTGAATGGAATTTCAGGGTAAATGATTTTATAACTTTTTATCCCTCAGTGGGCAGTTTTGTGGGAAGCGATATTGTTGCAGGAATTCTGGCTACAGGAATCGACAAACACGCGGCTTACACTGCGCTGATTGACCTTGGAACCAATGGCGAAATTGTAATTGGCAACAAGGAAAGACTGGTTTGTGCATCCACGGCGGCCGGGCCGGCATTTGAAGGAACGAATATATCGGTGGGCATGCGTGCCGTTACAGGTGCCGTTTCGTCGTTTCATAGGGATGAAGAAAAGCTTATTGCTACCGTCATTGGCAATGCCAAAGCCAGGGGCCTGTGTGGAAGCGCTCTGGTAGATGCAATTGCACTGTTACGCAAAACAGAACAAATCGGCCTATTCGGAGAAATAGCCGATGGAACGAAGCAGCTGGAACTCGTGAATGATATTTCACTAACGCAGAAGGATATACACGAATTTCAACTGGCTAAAGCAGCTATAGCAGCAGGAATGGAGATATTGTGTTCAACCCTTGCCATATCTGATAATGAATTGCAGGCGGTGTACATCGCAGGCGGATTTGGCACCTACCTGAATGTTGAACACCTCATTCAGACAGGAGCACTGGCAATTCCAACTGTTAAAATTCACAAGATGGGCAATACTGCTTTGATAGGAGCCAAAATGTTTTTATTTACAGAAAACGCTGTTATCGACACCCTGCTTGCAAAAACAGAGCATATTAATTTAGAGAGTCATCCTGCGTTTCAGGATATTTATGTTGATTCTATGATTTTTCCCTGAAAAAAGATGAAATCACCTCTACAAAGCTGGACAACACTAACAGTTGCTATTACCGATCTGGACATCAACCTGAACGAGATTTACAGAAATCTTGGTTTTGGCGAAAACCAGCCTGATGAAATGAGTGTGGAGCTGGTAAATAGCATGTTGGACGAACTTAACACCTTTTGCAGGCCGGAAACAGGGTATCTGATTGCTGAAGGTTTTCTTCCCGATGAACATCATTTATCCATTAACAAAACCACCATCCGGGTAGGTAAAACCATTACCGGATACCTGAAAAACTGTTCCCATTTTGCTGCTTTCGTGGTTACAGCCGGAAAGTCGTTCGATGCGTATTGCGAGCAACTGAAAGCAGACGGCGACCTGTTGTCCGGATTCTTTGCCTATTCTATCGGCACAGAAGTAGCAGAAGCTGCAGTCAGGTATGTTTCCCGACATATTGAAAGGCAGGCCTTGGATCATGAAATGCATTATACCTATTCCTATAGTCCCGGCTATTGCAGTTGGCATGTACGGGAGCAGCAACAGCTTTTCAGACTTTTACCGGATCAGCCATGTGGAATTCAATTAACCGACTCGAACCTGATGTATCCTGAGAAATCGGTCAGCGGCATTATTGGAATAGGAAAATATGCAGCAATAGCGGGTCATGCCTGCGACATTTGTGGTATGGTACAGTGTTTTAAAAGGAGGAAATAAGATTTAATGTTTTATTAACTACCCATCATCTTCTTTCTGTACTCACTTGGGGACATGCCGTATGCAGTTTTAAAGATAGAGTAAAAATACGACTTATTATTAAATCCTGTTTGATACATTATCTCCTGAATTGTTAGTTTTGTAGTTTTAATTAATCGTTCAGCTTCTTTCAAACGCACCTCTCTTATAAATTCTGTGGGACTTGTATTTGCCAGTTCTTTAATGCGGCGATACAACAATATTCGTGTAATATTGAGTTGTCTGCAAATAAAGTCAGACCCAAGATTTTCATCTTCCATGTTTTTCTTAATGATTTCAGCTACCGAAACCAGAAATTTCTTTTCATCAACATGTATGAAATTACCATTGAATTCATCAATGGAGGAGAGAGTTGAATTAAAGTACTCTTTTAAATTATCTCTGCTGTTAATCATCTGGTTTACCACAGCAAGAAGATATTTTGAATTAAATGGCTTGGCAATAAAAAATTCAAGTCCCCGCTGAAAGTTCTCTATCTGATCCTCAATGGTAGCTTTTGAACTTAAAAAAATAACAGGTATATGAGAAGTAATACGATTATTCTTAATTTCATTGAGAAAGGCTGTTCCATTCATATGTGGCATAATAACATCACATATTATGAGTGCCGGTCGATGGTGTTTCAGCTGTTCAAGACCTTCATTTCCATCAGCAGCCTCTATAATCTCGTAAGCAGGAGATAAGATATCTTTAAGCAAATTACGTATTTCTATTTCATCATCAATGATTAGCACCTGATATTTTTCACCATTGGCTTTCAATGCAGCAAAGTTTTGAATTTGCATTTTTGGTGTGGATAAAAGGGAAGTTTTTATTTCGACATTCAATGGTTTGGGAATCTTAATTCTGAATTCGGTATATTCGTTTTCGTAACTATCTACACTAATTTCGCCTTTCAGTAAATGAACCAGACTTTTTGTCAGAGCCAACCCTATACCAGTCCGTTGAATCTTTCCAAGTCCGGCATTTCGTTCAAAATTGTCGAGAATCTGAAAACGATTAAATACATTTTGCAATTCATTTCTTTTTATACCCGGGCCTGTGTTTTTAACTTTCAGAATCATCTCAGAATCATTAATTTCAATTTCCACAGTGATACTTCCCTGTTCGTTGGTATACTTGTAAGCGTTTGAAATCAAATTGAAAAATATCTTTTCCATTGCATCCCTGTCGGTAATAAACAGGGTTTCATTACCTGTAAAATGCAGTTGAAAAGAAATAAACCGTTGTTCAGAAAACTCAATAAAGCTTTCAGATATGTATTTTGTTAACTCCTGCATATCAACCTCTTCGTACAATATTTTTTTATTGTCCGACTCTGCTCGTCTAAAATCCATCAAATCATTAATCAGACGCTGCATACGTTCAGCATTATTTTTTATAATCTGCAGGTATTTTTTGGTAGAGACCTCCGATTGCTCATGTTCAAGTAATCGTTCACAAGGTCCGTATATCAGCGTTAATGGTGTACAAAACTCATGTGCTATGTTTGTAAAAAACCTCATTTTTGCTTCATACGTAATAACTTGTTCCTTTTTGGCCATTCTTTCTTCAAACAGTGAACGATTTAATTGTATTCTCTTAATAATCATCGTAATAATCAGATAGGCCAACAAACTCAATTGTATAAGATATATCATATAAGCTGGCAAGCTCTTCCACCAGGGTTTATTAACCTTTATTCGAATCATGGTAATTTCATCATTCCATACTTTGTCGCCATTGGTCGACTTTATCTTCAAAAGATATTCCCCCGGAGTTACATTGGTAAACGTTGCTAAATTTGAAGTTCCCTGGTTTACCCATTCTTTATTAAATCCTTCCAGAATGTATTTGTATTCGCAATTTCCGTTGTTTATATAATCAATCGCAACAAATACGACAGAAAAGAAATTCTGATCGTATTTCAAATCTATATATTCACCTTTGCGATCTTTTTTCATTAAAAGCGCCGGAGCAACATTCTCATTATCCAGTTTAATGTCGGTTATTAACACCTTTGGAATAAATTCTCTTTCTTCAAATTCCGATGCATAAAAGTGATTTAAGCCGTTAATTCCCCCAAAATAAAGCTCTCCCCTTGATGTTTTTGCATATGCACCATCAGAAAACTCATTACTTTGAAGTCCGTATCCGTGATTATAATTGGTTATCTGATCTGTTTTCGGATTTATTCTGCAAAGTCCGTTGTTGGTACTTATCCATATAATTCCGCTTTCATCTTCCAAAATTCCATGAACCGTATTGTTGGGAAGGCCGTTTTGCTCTGTATATTGTTTTACTTCAATTTTTCCGGCTTTGTAGCTGATCCGGTTTAAGCCATAACTGGTTCCTGCCCAAAAAGATCCGTCGGAGGACTTTGCCAGACACAACACATCATTGTCGGAAAGAGGTGAGTTACTCTCTTCATTAACAACCAGTTCGGCCTTATGTGTTTTGCTGTTCAACAAAAAAACTCCTGCCCCTCTGGTCGTTACCCAAAGCCTGTTTTCATCCAGAGGCAGTATGGAGTAGTTATTGTTATTGCTAAGTCCTGACTTATTTTCTTTGTTGTAAGAAAAACTCTCTACAATATCCAGTCTTGATTTCCGAACTGAAAACTTCACTTGAAAAACACCTACAGTATTTGTACCTATCCACAGAGTACTATTAAGGTCGTCCCAATACAAACCGTAAACCGGAGGATTAATAGCATCGCTGAATTCTCTGACAGAAGATAAATCAATTTTTCTGACTGAATAATTTTGGGGATCACAAGAGAATATTCCTTCCGATTCAGTACCAATATTTATTAACCCATTAGGGCCCTGATTAATTGAAAGCACAGACTTATTAAAAAACTCAGGTAAATTATAAACACTGAACGATGGATCATTTACATTAGAAATAACACTTAATCCATTACCCCTGCTACCAATCCAGATTTTCCCTGTTCCATCTTCACAAATGGCACGAATTGCACTTCCATGGTTAGCCGATAGTTCTTTTTTCGAAATTAATTTAAAATTGAGCTGCTCGCGGTAATTGGCGATAAGTCCATTATTGTTTGTACCTATCCAAAGTATTTGCTGTTGATTATCGTAAAACGACGATAACACTCCACCATGATAATCGGGATTCTCAAAACGTATCCATTTTCTGAGAAGTAGATCATAATAAAACAATCCTGTTGTGGGTAAACCTACAATTAGTTCATTATTAAATGTATTTATAGTTTGTATTCCTCCCCTTACAGGTAAACCATCGATTTCAGCAACTACCTTGAAAAGGTTGGTAATGCTGTTATATATGTAGATATACTCCTGATTTCTATCGAATATCCAGAATTCATTTTCCGATTTTTTGTAAAAGTTAAGAATAGAATACTGATTTAATATTTGCATAAAAGACTCTACTTCTGGCTTCTTATTGACAATCCTTAGTTGCATACGGAACAATTTACCATCAGAAGTCAATATCAACAAAGCTCCCTTACCATCATTTAACAATTGAATTATTTTCTGCGATTTAAGTCGATCTACGGCTAATGGAGTAAATTCATTTTTTGTTTCGTCAAAATAGGTAAGTTGTTGATTCAGGGTAAAGCAGAAAATAAAATTCTCCGGTCCCAATGCTAATTTATAAGATTTCAATGAGGTTGAAGCATTTTTCCCTTCTTGTTCGAAATAACGATTTATTTCCCTGGTTTTGGTATTCAATCGATTCACACCATTGGTTGTACTAACCCATAAAATACCCGTTTCAGGTTCAATAATATTGACAATAACATTACTGGTTAAGGATTTAGTATTCTTTTTATCTGATTTAAAGACACGAATGCTTTTACCATCGTATGCGTTTAAGCCATCCCATGTGCCAATCCACAAAATGCCTGTTGAATCTTTATGAATCACCGAAATTGCACTGTTTGACAGACCATCTATACTGGATAATTTTACCGACCTGATGTTCGCTCCATGCAAAGTAGAAATAGTTAGACAAAGAAATATTGTCTGTATTGCTAATTGTGTTTTCATCATGATATACCTTAATCCTTACTATGGATAATTTCAACACAAAGATATTACAATTCACCTGAAACTCCGAAAGTTAAAAGTTTATTCATTCATATCATACTTTTTTGTTATCTGTGCATACTTCATTCAGATAAAAATCCTGTACTTTCGTTAGCAAAAATTTAGTATTCAATTTATTCCAATTTATGCGGAATTCTATTAAAAAATATTCACTGATCATTGTTAATTGTTTACTGCAGATTAGTTTGCATATCAATGGGCAAGGGCTTTTTGAAATAGCAGGTGAATATCCGGTTATGGACAGATTTTATCGCAACATCCCACTGTTAGCCGACAATTACTATAAAAATCCCGGGAGTATATTATTACAAATCCCCCCGTTTTTGTTGGATGAAACACTCTCTTTTCCCTACAAAAAGCGCGACGGTTATCAATACGAACAATTATTTGCCGATAATGTAAATATTGTCCGGTTTCTGGGAGGATGGTCGGCAATTAAAAACAACACTACTATTGAGGAAATCAGCAAGTGGGATTTAGCATACAGGGACCTAAACGGAAAAATTCACTACCGCTGGGATTTAATTCCCGGGAGACTTGATCCAATCATGGAAATGGGATATTCTTCACCCAATATTGTTTTGGACAATACACCCTGGTGTTTCCCCGAAATTCCCTGGGAGCCTACTGATGGAGAAGGTTATGGACAGGCAGGTCCTCCCAAAAATCTAAATGAATGGGAAAAATTCATAGCAGACTTATGCACTGAACTTGTTCGAAGATATGGTTTTGAAAAAGTTAACACCTGGGGATTTCGACTGGGTACTGAAGCAGGTGGTAAAACCCGTTTCAATGGAACGAATGACCAATATCGTGCATTTTATAAATCGACCGCAAAAGCAATCATGGAAGTACTACCGGATGCCCGGGTATTTCCTTATAACAGAGCCGGACAAGGACATGAAAACTTAAAAACATTATTGGCAGAATGCATAAAAGAAGGTATAAAATATACAGCATCACCTATTTCAACATATAGCATTGCAAAAATTGATGAAGCAACAGGAACACTAAATACCAACACTGTAAATCCGGATATTACTGCAGATGGCGCAGCCACTAAGATGTGGTACGAAATGGATGCCATTACTAATCCTTCAGGTTTATCCAGAGAGGTGCACGAATATGGATGGTTCCTTCAAAATGAACTGGGAGACCGGGATAATGCACCAGGTGCAAGAGGTGCTGCCGGCAATTTTCACTACATAATGAACCTCAGGCAAAGAAGATTAGACAAATTATTTCATTGGTCGGTAATTGATCCAAATGGAGAATGGCAAAAAGTCATTCTTAATTCTCAGGGTTTTATGTATTCAATATGGGATTATTGTACAGGAGCCAGAACAGTAGAACTTAATAAAATACTCAAAAATACTCCTCAATCAACGCAAATGTATAAATGTGTAGGGTATTTCCACAACACCGGGAAAAGTTATATTATGGTTTCGGGTTATAATATGGACAGAAAACAGCAAAATCGAAACCGGATTACAGTATATATACCAAAATCAGAATTTTATGAACAACAGTTAGAAGTAAAATACACAACCCTCAACGACTCAACTGACCATTATCGAATGCTTCGGGATGACCTGGCCTCAAAATCTCTTTTATTTGCCGGTTATTCAAATGATGATGATTATGTTCCCCAATTTAACACCATGTCGGCTCAGGGAAAATGGTGTTTACAAAAAGACAATGAAAAGTACATCACACGAATAAAAGAAAATCTTACCCTGAAGTCATTTGCAGGAACAGTAGAAGTAACTAATGAAGGAACAGTTATTTCATTTGAAATCAGAACTCCTGAATTGTTTGTGTTGTCGTTGGAAAGAAGTAAGATTTCCGATCTTAAAAATTCCACCAAAAAATCACACAATGTGATGTTAACTCCAACTTCTACTAAAAATACATTTTTAATCGAAGGAACAGATCTGGAATATGTATCAATATACAGTGTCGGAGGAAAGTGTATGTTGCAAAAAAAGCTATCTGGAACTTCCAACGAACTAAATATTGAATCGTTAACTGCAGGACTTTATCTGGTACGGATCAACCAAAATGGAGTATTCACAAATAAGCGGATATTTAAGCTTTGATTTTTATTTCAAAACATACTTTTTTGCACTCTCACCATAACTTTGGTGCAAAACAAGGATGTAGATTTGTATCGAAAATTACCTTTTAAATAATATAACCATGAGAACAGACTTTACCATCAAAACGAGCATCGTAATTTGTGCTGTTTTTTTATTTTCAACGCACCTAAACGCACAGTTACTATCGTGGACTACACCAGGTACCGGAAATACCTTATCCGGGGATGGTTTGATTAAAACGGCAGGGGCTCCCAATACTAAAATTAATGGAATCAGCAATAGTGGACTATATTACAATCTGAGTTGGTTTCCTTCAGGAACTGTGCATCAGGGAACAGCTACTTTTGGTGTTAAAACCATGGCTTTTACAAGTGAATATTCCGATGCACGATTTGAGGCTTATTTGGTTACCAATGCTGAAAGCAGCATAAAAATCGGACGCATTTCGTGGGCAATGCGATTGGTTGTAAACGGGCCGCAGGCCACCAGTAGAATTACGTATTCTATTTCAGAAAGTGACGGTTCAAGTCCACAGCCTGAAATTGAAATAAACACCATCACCTTTACTGATAATTTAACAGCAGGATTCGAAACTGGCAGGGTACTTGCAGATTCAATTTTAGTTGAAGCAAATAAGCGAATTACCTTTAAAAATTACTTTTATTTAGAAAAAAATACTGCTACCGCAGCAACAGGTTCTATGCTCACCACCAAATTCGAAGTATACGGGAGATCCGATGAACCTGTATTGCCCGAACCTGCTACAAAAGTAGCAGATTTCCGCGCTGAGCTGACTTCGGAAAACGGAATAAAACTAAGCTGGACAGATATTACAGACGCACAGGGATATTTTATTCGTACAAGAGCAGCTCTGCCTGTTGATGGTAAGGTGTACAGTACAACTCAGGGGCTGGATTACAACATTCCGCAGGGTGTGGGTGAATTGACTATTCCGCAGGTGTGCGAAAACACCACCTACGAATGTTATATTTATCCCTATACAAATGCCGGAGATAAAATTGATTACAAAACAGATGACGTCGCAAAGGTTGCAATTAAAACTCCTACTGAAGTAAATGTAACCACGAAATCGATTGCTCAGGTAATTGAAGACAGTGTTACCGGCACGTCTGTATGGGTAAAGGGCTATGTGGTAGGCTATATAAGCGAAGCAACCACTCCGGCTGTACCGGTAATGCAGACCACAGATGGAGACTTGTCAAATCCATTATCAATGGCTTTTCAAACCCTCATTCTTGCAGATGATAAAGCGGAGACAGATTACAGTAAAACCCTGGTGGTTAAATTAACTGATGGATATTTAAGAGAAAAAACCAACTTTATCAACAATTTCGACACTATTTACGTAAAGCGACAGTTGATGTCATTTAAAGGAACCTATTCTTCGGGGTTTTCCATCAAGAACCTATCCATTAAAGGACTTGAATTTACCACAAGTTACTATTTTGGTGATCGTCAGAACCTTTCTTCAGGATTTACAAACGGTAAGTTAAGTAATTTAAAAGTGTACTCACAAAACAAAAACATCTGTATCGAAAATATTCCGACTGGTTTTTCAGCAACACTTTACACAATCTCCGGCAGTACTATTAAATGTTTACCTAATCCTGAAGCAAAAGTAACATTCAGTGTTCTGCAGGCAGGATTATATATTGTAATAATAAGTAATGGACACGAACAATTCAGTAGTAAGATTCCTGTTTGCTGGTAGAATTAAATAAAAAAGCAGGCTTAAATGCAATTAAAAATTCCATTGTCATTGTTATGTACCACAGTACTAACTGCACAGACACAAAAACCGAACATACTATTCATCCTTACCGACCAACAAAGCTCAACCATGATGAGCTGTGCCGGTAATGATAAATTAACTACTCCTGCCATGGATAAATTAGCGGCTAATGGGGTTCGGTTTACTAAAGCATATTGTGCCAATCCGGTATCGTTACCTTCACGATTTGCACTTTTTACGGGACATTTCGCGTCCGAAGCCGGGATACGATACAACGATGATCATGTGAATAAAGATTCTGTTGCAGCCATTTGTAAAGGAGGAACACTGGGAAGCATTTTCAGAGATGCTGGATATCAGACTTTGTATGGAGGAAAAATCCATTTACCCTGGACATCTACAAAAGCACTTCAGACAAGAATGTCGGAAACCTATGGTTTTAGCAATTATTTCACAAGTGACGAACGTGGAGAGCTTGCCCGGCAAAGTGCACAATTTCTAAACGACTATAAAATCACGGATAAGCCCTTCTGCATGGTTGTTTCCCTGATTAACCCTCATGACATTTGCTTTTTTTGGAACGATAAAATGTATAATGAAACAAGACCTGCTGAAATTCCTGAGGAATCGTGGTATCATGTTAAGGATTTAATTAATAAAAAAAACGGGATGAGTGATGATGTTTATACGTCTCAAGTTCCACTTTTTCCAATCAATCATGCTCCAATGACCAATGCACCTGTTCTTGATACCTATCAAAAATTCACAGATAAAAACAAACTGGATTTTTACAGCTGGAGCTATCACCGACTGACTGAGCTTGTTGACAGTGAAGTGGATATAATTTTAAAGTCACTGGAAAGTTCGGCAGCGAAAGAAAATACAATTGTTGTATTCAGCTCTGATCATGGTGATATGAACGGTGCACATCAACTAATAATGAAAAGCCGGATTTACGATGAATCATCTAAAATACCATTTATTTTTTCTGGTCCGGGGATTAAGAAAAATGTTGTTGATGATGAGACAATTGTGAATAACGGATTGGATCTTATTCCTACGCTATGCGATATAGCCGGGATAGCGGTCTATACAGGTTTGACAGGAAAATCGCTCAAATCACAATTGACAATACCTGATCCTGTTCCCTTAGAAAGGCAATATATTTTCTATGAAACAGCCATTGCATATGTTTGCATGGATAACCGGTATAAGTATGCATTATACGACGGAAAAGGGATAACCGAAGTGTTACTGGATCTCAAAAATGACCCAAAAGAAACTACAAACATTGCTCATTTAGTGCAACATAAAGAGACAAGAGATAAAATGCATAAAGTACTCACTGAGTATATGAGTTCAAGAAATCTTGTTTTAAATCCGGATGTAACCAGAATGCCCAAAAACGGTGATGATGGAATTGTAGCATCACTGATGCCAGCTCAGGTAAAACGAACAGTGTATTGTCTGAACAGTAGAATAATTATTCCTGAAATTAAGGATCAACTTTTCGTAACGGCATACAACACAAATGGTGCTTTACTATGGAGTACATCAACAACCAATGCAACCTTTATCTCAGATCCAGTGCCCAAAGGCACCTACTTTTTACAGTTAAGCGAAGGAGGGAAACAGGAAGGGTTAAAAATATCAGTAAACTAATTAATTTTAAGATTAATAACGATGAAAAGAATGCTTGTAAGCTTTGCCGCAATTTTAGTATTTGGACTTTCGCCTGCCCAGACAAAAAGTTCGACTTTTGAGATTAATGACAAGTGGGAGTACATCCATTTCCCCTACCAGGAGTCGGATGAAAAAGCACTTGAAATGACAGTCTCAGCACAATGGAAGAAAGCAGTTGTGCCTGGAAATGTTCAACTGGATTTAATGCGTGATGGACAATTACCGGATTTATATTTCGGACAGAACTTTTACAGTGCAGTTTGGGTAGAAAATGAGGATTTCATGTACAGAACAACTTTTCATGTACCAGATATTAAAAATGGAAAGCACGCTTATCTTGAGTTTGACGGACTGGATAATTTTGCAACAATTTGGGTAAACGGACATAAAATTGCAAAAACGCATAACATGTTTAAAACCTATTCTTTCGACGTAACACAAGAAGTAAAAACCGGAGAAAATGAGTTATTAATCAGACTCGCATCTCCTATGAAAGAGGTTTACAATCAGGTTAAAAATGCAGAGCAAATACTGGAAAAATTATCCTGTGCATTCTTTGTTAAGGAACGATTAATAACCCGTAAAGTACAAATGAACTATGGTTGGGATAATGTACCGCGAATAATACTTTCCGGTATCTACAGACCGGTTAGACTGCATATTTCCAATAGTGCAAAAATCGAAAATGTATGGTACAGAACATCCATTTCAGGGGATCATAAATCAGCAACTGCAAAAGTAGATGTGGAATTAGTACCTCATAATGACTTTAAGGGAGAGCTGGAAGCCACATTGTATCGTAACGGACGAACGTATAAAGCCTCACAACTTATTGATTTAAAAAAGGGCAGTCAAATTAAGAACTATCACATGCAAATAGTTGTACCAAATCCTGAGTTATGGTGGCCAGCCGGTCATGGGGCACAGCCATTATACCAACTCACTGTTAGCCTCAAAAAAAACAAGATAGCCTTAGACACTTACTCAGAACGTGTAGCAATACGTGAAGTAAAAGTTAAAACCACACCTGTTGAAAAACGATTGGTAAATTATCGCATTGGAAATCCGGACAAAGAAAAAATGGATGTCATGGATGGTGGATTTGTTGGTGCCTGGAGCAAAGTGCCCCTGGAAAAACCTGAAGAGGTTGAGGTTACTCCCCTGCAATTTTATGTAAACGGAAGATACATATTTATCAAGGGACACAATATGCAGCCACTGGATGTTTTTGAGCAAAATATTACACGTGAAAAGTATTACCGCACAGTGGATATGGCAGTTGAATTAGGTTCAAACATGTTAAGAATATGGGGTGGAGGTAATGTGGAAAATCCGGCATTCTACGATGCCTGCGACGAAAAGGGCATTATGATTTGGCAGGACTTCTTCTATGCCTCCGGTCAATATCCAAATCATCAGGAGTTTTTAGATGAAATTGAATCGGAAACAATCAATGTAATCAAGCAACTCAGGAATCGTGCCTGCGTTGTAGCATGGTGTGGCGATAATGAATCGGACATGGTAAATCACGACAGAGGTGCTGGTCAGTTTTCAAACAAAATATCGCACGAAGTTCAGAAAAGAGTGACAAAAGAGTACGATCCGGAACGGTACTGGCATCCTTCAAGTCCATCGGGTGGCGGTTATCCCCGTAGTCCGTGGGGTGGTGATAAACGAAACTGGGGTGCAGCTTTTCCTGAAAACGATTACCAGTATATACGCGGAGACGAAGGAAGATTTATCAGTGAAGGGGGTTGCCCATCGTTTTCTCAGCCTTCTTCCATGCGCCGGTTCTTACCATACAACGCAGAATGGCCTATTAACAGTGATTATTATTTTATGCACTGGGGCGATGTACCTACAATGCGCCGCGACTTTCCGCAAACTATTACAAAAATGATTTCTACCTATTTTGGGGAGGCGAAATCAATGCCTGAATTTGCATACCTGACACAGGTGGCTCAAGCGCATGGATTACCCAGAATGGCTACGCATTTCAGGAATAGAATGGATGAATGTGGCGGAGTTTTAATGTGGAAATGGGCAGATACCTGGCCCTCTATCGTTTACAGTATCATCGACATGGAAGAATTCAAAAAACCAGCATTCTATACTGTAAAAAGAGCTTTTGCACCTGTTGCTTTAATGATCAATAACAATGCAAATCATCTTACCGCAAACTATTTAAATGACTTACAAGAACTTAAAAATCAACGGGTAAAATGCAGGCTTATGAAATCCGACGGATCGCTGGTGAAAGAATGGAATGCAACTGTTGATTTTTCAGAAAACAGCAGTGGTACTGCAATTGATCTGAATATTGATATTAACGACTACCGAACCGGTGAGTACTATCTGAAACTATGGGTGGAAAACAACTCGTCAGTTTATCCTTATTTCTATTTTCCCGCTGATATGATTGAATTCAAACAGAAAAGAGGGAATATTGATGTGAAGATTAAACGTGTAAATGCATCAACCGCTCAAATCACCATGACTGCTGAAGAATTTACCCCTTATTTTGTTTTATACAGTTCCAATCCTTACATTCATTTTTCGGACAACACCTTATTTTTGGAAAAAAACACTCCACTTACAATTACCGTTTCAGTTGACAAAGGAGAGCTGTGGGGAGATTTTACCTGTCACTGGTGGGGAGGTGGTGAAAAACAGCTTCTTATTGGATCAGAATTATTGAAGCCGGTTCCAATGAAGCCTACAGTTTATCCCTAAAATTTATTATCATTGTACACTTAAAAAAATCTAA
>JANJXE010000378.1 GCA_024709185.1 Paludibacter sp. | reverse complement strand
ATATCCCATTAAAGGTGTGCATAAAGCTCCACCAACAATTGACATGACCAAAATAGATCCGCCAATTTTAGTATTCTCACCCAACCCTTTTATACTACAGGCAAAGATGGTAGGATACATTAACGACATAAAAAAGCTGGTGCAAAGAATTGCCCACATGCCAATCCAACCCGGTGCAAATATGCTGAATAAGACCAAAATTACATTGATTAGACTGTATAAACTCATCAGTTTAGCTGGTTGGATATATCGCATAAGCCATGTGGCCGAAAATCGGCCTAAACCGAAAGCCACCAATGTTCCGGTTAATAAATATCCGGCAATTTTTTCAGGCTGATTGGTATAATCCTGAACATAAGGAATAAAATAACTCCAGGTGCCCACCTGAGCTCCTACATAAAAAAATTGTGCCAATACACCTTTCCAGAAATGCGGATATTTCAACAAATCACGAAAACTTCCTTTTGAATCAGACAATTCACTTTCAGGAGTTTCTAAACGGGGAAATTTCACTTTCATAATCAGCAGTGCCCAAACAAATGCAAACAGCGCCAAAGCAATATATGGTTTCACAACCCTCATGGTTTCTTGTTGAAGGAATACGGGGTATTCACCAGTAGTTTTCATCAGAGCTATCTTTGTTTCATCTGGCTCAACACCTGAAAAAATAAAAAAAGTTCCCAATAAGACTCCTACAACAGAACCAATTGGATTAAATGCCTGAGAAAAATTCAGACGTTGTTCGGATGTTTCAGGATTACCTAACAAAGCGATAAAAGGATTCGCTCCGGTTTCAAGAAATGCCAGTCCGGAGGCAATTACAAAAAGTGCCAGCAGGAAGATACTATATTGTCCTATGATGGCCGCTGGCCAAAAAAGCAGGCATCCTGCAACATACAACAACAAGCCAAATACAATTCCGGTTTTGTAACTATACTTTTTCATTAACATAGCAGCAGGCACAGCCAGAACAAAATAGCCCAAGTAGAATGCCGATTGAATTAGACCAGCTTGAAACCGTGAAAGTTCCATCGATTTCATAAACTGTTTAATTAGCACACCATTTAGATTATTGGGGATTCCCCACATAAAAAACAGTGTGGTGACCAATACAAATGGGAGTAGGGTATCAGCTAAAATAAACCTTGTATAGGATTTTTGTTTATTCATGGTTGTTCTTTTGTTGTTAACCCCGAAAGAGTTACTAAAACTTTTTCGGAGACTGATTGTCGGGCTAATTCCAGTAAATTTAAGGCATTTTTATTCGTTATTAATTCAGCTTGTTCTAATTCCCATTCCTGTCCTAATTTGCGATACTTGATATTGCACAGATTATTGAATGTACATAATTCCCATTTTTGTATTCCGTTTATTATGGAAAGGTATTCTCCTATTGCCTGAATATTTTCTTCACTATCGGTCATACCCGGAATTAGTGGAGTGCGTATCCATACTTCAGTCCGAAGATTATTCTGCTTAATAATTTTCAATATTAATGCAAGATTTTTGTGAATTTCCACATTCGAACTTCTCGTAAACTGACTGTGTTTTTCATCGTTCATTTCTTTAATATCAAATAAAATCAAATCCATCAGCGGAACAAGTGTTTCGTATGCTTTTGCAGTAGCAACTCCACAGGTATCTAATGCTAGATTAAAACCGAATACCTTCAATTGCACCGCTAATACGGCAATAAATTGAGATTTTAATGCGGGTTCACCTCCTGAGAATGTTATTCCACCATTCGATCGTTTAATGAATTTTTCATCTTTCTGAATTCTTTCCAATAACTGATTGACAGTATATGACCGGCCTATTTTTTTTAGTGCTTTCGATGGACAGTTTTCCACACAGCTTCCACAGGCTGTACATTTATTTTTATCAATAATATAGGCCTGTGGTTCTGAAAATGCAATTGCTTTCTTCGGACATTCAGCCTGGCAAGTCCGGCAGTCAATGCAGCTTTTCTCATCCCATTCCATTTCAGGAGAAGAATCGATAGTCTCAGGATTGTGACACCACTTGCATTTCAGGGAACATCCTTTAAAATAAAGTGTGGTACGCAATCCGGGACCATCATGAGGCGAAAGGGAACGGATTTCAGTTAGTATTGCTGACTGTTCAATCATCTAAACCAACGAACTGTAATTTACCCTTTCAACAAATTCTTCCTGAAATTTGCGATCCATAACCACAAAATGAGACGAATAGCCGGTAACTTTGACCACAATATTTTTGTATTCAGGGTTTTCAGGGTTTTCCATCGCTTTTTTCAGCGTATTAATATCAATTACATTCAAATTTATCTGAACGCCACCCATTTCGAAGAAATTAGTAGAAAATAATTCTACTGTATCACCTCTTTTTGCTCCATTAGGGAAAAAGCTTGGATGTAATTCGACCTGAAACGATCCTCCCTGATACTCGGTAAAGTTCAGTTTGGTAAACGAACGCATGGTTGGCAACATTCCTTCGGTGTTTCGTCCGTGCATTGGATTCATGCCATGTGCCAATGGTTCATCGGCTTTACGGCCATCGGGGGTTGCTCCTAACAGCAAGCCTGCATAGGTATGTCCCATAAACTGGAATAAGGATGGACGGAAATGAAAACCTTTGATATTGTGTTTGCTTTCGAGCAATTCACGCACCTGTGTTGAAATCTGTACGACCATATTATCCACCGACTCAATGTCATTACCAAATTTGGGTTGATTCAGAAAATCGCGACGCATAAGCTCTTTGCCATCCCAATTGCTTGCAATAGCATCGAGCAGCTGTTGCATTGAATATTTCTTTTGCGTAAACACCAATTCTTTTATGGCATACATGCTGTCCACCACATTGGGCACACCGAGTACATTTACTGACGTGTAATTATTGGCAACTGCCCTAACATCGGTTACATCGCGTCCATTTTCTATGGGTCCGTGCATACAAAATGAAGTAACCATTTCCGGCCAAACCTTGTGCTGCCACTTGTAGGTGTTGTTTTTAAAGTCAACCAGCGCATCGGCAGTCCGGTTTACTTCCTGACAATACACTTTCCAGAATTCATCCCATTGTTCTACTTTCTTGTCTGCCACAAATTGCATTGCCCGTTGCATTGGTTGAACCAACACCAATGAATTCAAATCCTGATCGTTGTACTCTTTACCAACCGAGCAGTACCACTGGCAACCAGAGTAAGCTATATTCCAGCAATCTTCTTCTTTGTATCCTGAGCGTAATTCGCTGGCGCGCATCAAATCATAATTGACCAAAGTAGGTGCACCGCAGCCGTGACGTCCTACCACATCGCAGGCATAATTCCAGAAATCTTTGTCAATATCGCTATGCCACATGGCTCCCAATTGATTGTAACCACCAATCATATCGTAGGCCTCAATACCAATCCAGCTCATTTCGTTGGTAGCATCTTTCAAATCCTGGTTGCGACCTCCGAATGAAAAATAATTTCCACCATACTTTAAAAACAGTTCTGCTACCAAATCGCGTGCATAATCACGGGTGATTATTCCTTTTTCAAGATCATTCTTATAAAATCCAATCAGCAACTGGTCGAGTCG
>JANJXE010000246.1 GCA_024709185.1 Paludibacter sp. | reverse complement strand
CGTAGACAACAAAATGGTATCGCTGGCCGATTACAAGGACGCCAAAGGCTTTATCGTTATTTTCACCTGCAATGCCTGTCCGTATTCCGTCGCCTATGAGGACCGGATTATCGCTCTGGATAAGAAATACAAGCCACTTGGATATCCGGTAGTTGCCATCAACCCCAACGATCCTGAGGCATCACCCAAAGAAACGTTTCAATTAATGCAACAACGGGCAGCCGATAAAGGATTCACCTTTCCATATCTGCAGGATTTGGGACAAGCCGTTTATCCAAAGTACGGCGCCACCAAAACGCCGCACATCTATATCCTTCAAAAAGACAAAAAACAGCTTTTGGTACGTTACATAGGGGCCATCGACGATAATTACAAGGATGCTTCCGATGTTTCGGAGCGTTATGTAGAAAAGGCTGTGGATGCCCTCCTGGCCGGAAAGCCCGTTGCACAGGCCACTACTGTAGCAGTAGGCTGCGGTATTAAAGTTAAAAAGTGAAAAAAACAGGGTTTTTAAGGGGGGTTGGTAGAAAATATTTATTCAGCCCCCTTGCAGAATCCGAAAATACCCGTATCTTTGCAACGCATTTGAAAAGATGCCCAACGGTGTGGTAGTTCAGTTGGTTAGAATACCTGCCTGTCACGCAGGGGGTCGCGGGTTCGAGTCCCGTCCATACCGCAAATTGAAACGCTAATAGTCTGATAAAAAGATTGTTAGCGTTTTTTAATTGCAGTTTTTGTCAATTAGTGTTTCACCCGCTTTGTATATTCCGTCGGACTTTCGTTGAAATATTCCTTAAAACACTTGGTAAAGTACGAGGGCGAGGTAAAGCCGGTATCGTAAGCAATTTCGGAAATTGTTTTTTCTGATTGGAGCAGAAGCTGTTCGGCGGCTTTCAGACGAATGATGCGGACCAGCTCGTTAGGGGCGTAGTTGGTGAGCGATTTAATCTTGCGGTAGAGCTGTACGCGCGATAGTCCCAGACTTTTCCCTATCTCATCGACGTTCAGATCGCTGTCGATCAGATTGTCTTCTATTACCTTCCTGAATTTGGCCATAAAGGTTTTGTCGATCTCAGCGACCTGTTCTTTTCGTTCGCCAAAAGTGAGGTTTTTCTGGAAATACTCTTTTACTTTTTCGCGGTTTTCAATCATTTTCCTGACGCGGATTTTCAACAGCTGTTCGTTGAAAGGCTTGGGGATGTAAGCATCAGCGCCACTTTCAAATCCCATGGCCCGTTGCTCATCCATGGCACAGGCGGTGAGTAATATCACGGGGATATGACTGGTGCTGATGTTTTCCTTGATGTTTTTACACAACTCGAAACCGTCCATTAAATCCATCATTACATCGCTTATTATAAGCTCGGGAACCTGTTTCATGGCTTTCAGAAATCCTTCCTGACCATTCACCGCTTCACTGATTTCAAAATCGTTGTTAAGCAGGGTTTTGATGTAAATCCGTACATCGGCATTGTCTTCCACTACCAATATCCGGGGTTTATCTGTGGTGGATAAGCTGTCTTCTTTGTCAATTTCCACTGCGTTATTATCCTGTTCAATCAACTCCATCTCTTCACCCCGGTTGAAGTTATTACTGAAAACCGGATATTGCTCGCTTATCGAAATGTCTTTTTGCTTGAATGGAATCAAAATGCTGAAAACGGTTCCTTTTCCTTCGGTGCTCTGCACTTCAATGGTTCCATTGTGAAGTTCGACCAGCACTTTCGTCAGTGCTAAGCCAATTCCCGAACCTGCTGCCCGCCGATCGGCCTTGTAGAACCGATCAAAAATCTGGTGGATGTGCTGTTCCGAAATACCCGGACCGGTATCGCTGATGGTTAAGCGTGCAAACTGTTCGTTTTCCTTCAATTCTTTCGATAGATGAACATTAATATGGCCGTTTTCAGGCGTAAACTTCATGGCATTCGAAATCAGGTTGTAGCAAATTTTCTCCATTTTGTCGGAATCGAACCAAACAGTAAAATCATCATCGCTGGCCGAAAACTTTAGGTGAAGGTGCTTGCGTTTGCTCAGTTCCACAAAAGATTCGCTGATATCGCTGATAAAGAGCCTGAGGTCGCTCAGGGTGAAATACATCTGCATTTTGCCATTTTCGTAACGGCGGAATTCAATAATCTGGTCGATTAGTTTCATTAATACCTGCACGTTTTTGCGCATCAACTGAACTAGCCGGCTTCCATCTGGACTCAGCTTTTCGTTTTGAAAAATGCTTTCCAGTGGTCCGTGCAGCAGGGTAAGCGGTGTGCGGAACTCATGTGAAATATTAGTGAAAAACACCAGTTTGGCCTGGGTGGCATCCTCCAGGTTTTTGGAAAGGGTAATCAACTGATCCCGTTGTTCCGAAAGCTCTTCTTTTTGTCGGTTAATAGCGATATTGGTGATCTCGAGTTCGCGGTTAACCTTGTTTTTATGACGGTAAGAACGAAACAACAACACCAGCAAAACAAGAATAATAAAGAGCACTGCCAGTGAGAAATACAGCAAAATACGCTGAGCACTGTATTGTGCCAGGTTTAAATCGAGTACGGTATTGAGTTGTCCGATACGGTTCTGATGTTGAATAATCTGGTCGGTCTGTAATTTTAGCACCCTTGCGTTGGTTTTATCCACCACTGCCGTGTACAGGATATTCTCCCTGTCGTAGGGTTCCTTTTTCAGGATACGAATAGCGGTTTGAACGGCTTTTTCTCCACCTGTAGGGTAAATGAATGTTGCGTCGATGGTTCCGTTCAGTACCCGTTGTATCCCCCCTTCGGTACCGGGCAGGGCATCAATACCTAAGATGAGGGGTTTACGAATACCGCTGGCTACCCGGATGGCTTCGTGTGCACCCGTTGCCATTTCATCGTTGTGTGCAAACACCAGATCGATAGACGGTGTCATTTGCAGGGCTTCGGTCATTTTTTCTTTAGCCTGTGAACGCAGCCAACCGCCATCGTTTTCGTAAACGATTTTAATATCGGGGTAATTTTTAATAATGCTGACAAAGCCTTCGTGACGCTCCATATCCGGAGTCGATCCCTTCAAACCACGAATTTCCACCACATTCCCTTTGCCGTTCAGTAGATTGGCCGTATATACACCCACTTCTTTTCCAACCTGAAAATTATCGGCCCCCACAAAAGCGGTATATTGGCTGTTGCTGGTTTTGCGATCCACCAATACCACAGGAATGCCTTCCTGCATGGCTTTTTCGATAACCGGAGTGAGTGGAACAGCTTCGTTGGGCGAAACAATAATCAAATCGACCCGATCTGAAATAAAGCTTTCGATATCGCGAATTTGTTTCTGATTGCTGTCGTAGGCCGTTTTAATCACCACCTCCACGCCCGGGTGAAAGGATGCTTCGCGCAGAATTTCTTCGTTCATGGTTCTGCGCCAGGCATCATCGCTGCATTGCGAAACGGCTATTTTCAGATTTTTCTCCCGTTTGCTGAATGAGCATGAAGCACTCAAAACCAGCATCAGTACAATGAAAATGGTGTTTTTTGTCATGGTGTGTATTCTCACGAAATCAATCAGAAGACAAATATAAAGAATCAGGATGAAATTCGTGTGCCATAAACCAACAAATCAGTCTGTTCGATTGGTTTTTTCGTAGTTCAGTTGCCCAACCCCGGCTTTATTGATCCTTTTTTCCTGTAAGCGATTGCGGTAGTACCGGCATAGCTCCCTTTTGGGTACACACAAAAGCCGAAACTTCTACTGCAATGGCATGAGCTTCCACAATGGATTTGCCCTGTAGCAACGAAGCTACAAATCCGGCTGTAAACGAATCGCCGGCGCCTACCGTATCGGCTACCTCCACCAGGGGAGTGGGTTTAAAGGAAGTTCCGTCGGGAGTGATGACATAGCTGCCCTGCGTTCCCTTAGTTAGAACCAGCATGCGAAGCGAATAATCCGCTACCAATTTCCTGCAAATCTCCATTTCTGTGCTGTTTTCCCATCCAAAAAGCCGGGCCACCAGAATCACTTCATCATCGTTTATTTTCAGAATATTGCAGCGCGTCAGGGAATGATCAATCAGTTCCTGTGAGTAAAAATGCTGACGCAGGTTGATGTCGAATATTTTCAGCGCATTCTCGGGAACCAAATCCAGAAAACGATTGATGGTCAGTCGTGATGCTTCATTGCGCTGCGCCAACGAACCAAAACAAACGGTCGAGGTGTTGCGTGCCAGCTCTTCCATTTCGGCTGTAAACGGGATGTTATCCCAGGCTACTTTCTGACAAATTTCGTACTGAGGCACCCCTTTATCGTCGAGGGTAACCTTTACGGTTCCGGTCGAAAAAGGAGTTTTTTCAATACTGTAGCGAAAATTCTTTTTGCTGAGGCAATCCAGAATTTCATCACCCAACTCGTCGTTACCAATGGCGCTTACTGCGCGGCCATCGAAACCAAACTGCGACACGTGATAGGCAAAATTGGCCGGTGCACCCCCCAACACCTTTCCGCTGGGGAAAACATCCCACAGGATTTCACCGATGCCTACAATACTTCCATTTTTTTCAGGCTTGTAAAAAGGGGCGTTAACTCCGGAAGTTCCGATCGAAGTGTTCAGATTGTCGTTGGTTGTAGTTGTCATGTTTATTACAATTTGCAGTCAATTTTTAAATTTTCTTCAGGGATTACAGTCCGAGCTCCCGCTCAATCAGTTCCAGCGATTTTCCTTTGGTTTCGGGAATCCATATCTTTACAAAAACAAAGGCGATGATGCTGAAAACTCCAAAGATACCAAAAAGATAATGCAAGCCAAGTGAACCCTGAATTACCGGGGCGAAATAAACAGTCAGGAACGTGCACAGCCAGCTTACAGCAGTGGAAAACGACATGGCCATCCCTTTAATACGGTTGGGATAAATTTCGGAAATAATAACCCACATTACCGGAGCAAAGGAAGCGGCAAAGAAGGAAATATACACCAGGAGCGCTACCAGCACACCAACCCCGTTTTGCACAGGACGGGCAAACTCGACAGTGAGGTAAGCCAGCGAAGCAATCATGCCGGCTGCTCCCCACAACAATAAGGTTTTACGTCCTTTCTTATCCACCAGCCACAAGGCCACAATGGTCATCAGAAAATTCACCAGACCCACTATCATTGCCTGCATCACCGAATCGGTCTGAGCCGAACCAGCCGCTTTGAATATCTCGGGTGAAAACATAATCACGGCATTGATACCGGTTATTTGTTGAAGGGCGGCTATGAGCGTTCCAATCAGTACGATCTTTCCGGTTTTTCCTTTGAAAAGCTCGCTAAACATCATTTTTTCTTTTTTCTGTTCGGCATGCAATGCTTTTTCCATCTCGGGTAATTCGGCATCAACCAGCTTTTGACCACCGATATTGGCCAGCACCTTTACAGCAGCTTCCTTTTTACCATGCGCCAGCAACCAACGTGGACTCTCGGGGAATTTCACTATCAATAAGATGAAGAACACAATGCCAAAAACGCCCGGCACAGCCAGCATATAGCGCCAACTGTTATCGCCCAAATCCATCAGGAAATAATCGAAAATATAGGCCAGCACAATACCGATAGTGATGGCAAACTGGTTGAACGAAACCAGGCGTCCACGATTGTGTGCCGGTGCAATTTCGGAAATGTACATGGGCGCCACCACCGAAGTAGCTCCGACGGCAAATCCCGACAACACACGCATCAGCGTGAGCAGGGTAGCCGATTCGGCCAGGGCACAGCCAAAAGCCGAAATGATGTAGAGGATGGATGTGAAAATCATGACGTTTTTACGTCCGTATTTTTCGGTGAAGTTACCGGTGAACAGCGCACCTACCAAACATCCGATGGTGAGGAGTGCAGCCACAGTGCCCAAACCGCTGTCGGTGAGCGAAAATTCGCCTTTTATCATTTCCACAGCGCCCGAAATGCCCGCCATATTCAACCCGAAAAGTAAACCACCATTGATGGCTACAAAGGTTATCCAGTAAAGATACTTGTTGTTTTGCATAGTAGTAAAACATCCACCCTCAGCCTCAAGGAAGAGGGCGGAATTTGATTAATTAATTGAATAAATTTTAATGTTCTCAGCGCTGAATTTACCCGAGTGTGTATAAAATTTCAGGGTGTTCATTACTTCTGTAGGGAAAAATAGGGTAGTAAGTGCCAGTTCACCTTCATTGATGAATACCTCGGCCGAAGCTTTGTCCACCAGCAACCGTACTTTGTAAGCATCTTTTTTAACCAGAGGGGCATTCATGCCTGCTGCAAATCGTCCCTCAAAATCAACCAGTCCGCTTTTGTTGCGATGAATGCTGAAAAATCCGGTAGTCATATCAAAGCGAAATTCGAGTTCTTCGCCTTTGCTGTTCTGTAACATAAAGCCAAACACTCTGGCATTCTGCGGTTTCAGGGACATTTCCAGTTCGTAGGTGCCCTTGTTGTTGTTGAGCAAATTGGAAACCAGCAGTTCGTTTTCCACTACAATATTGTTTTTCACCGATTCCGATGCACGCAAAGCGTTGGTTTCTACCACCGGATAGTTGCTCACCACCAGATGTTTACCATTGTGCTTTATTTTTAATTCACGGGCAATGGTCATTGCACTCCGAAAATTTTTGGTTGGAACATTGTTGGCATAATCCCAGTTGCTCATCCATCCCATGAAGATTTTTCTTCCATCGTTTTCCGGAATATTGCTCCAGGTAACTCCCGCATAATTGTCCCGTCCGTAATCCATCCAAAGCGGGTAGGGGAGTGCATCGGCTTTGAACGTTTTACCATCGAAATCGCCGATGAAATACTGGGTAGCCGAACCGCCGTTGGGTCCTCCTGGATTAATACTTACGATGAGCACCCACTTTGTTGTTCCATTGTAATCTAACGGAATCAGGTCGGGACATTCCCACACTCCGCCATGAGAACCAATTCCATCGCCAAACTCGCTCAGAAGTGTCCAGTTTTTCAGGTTGGGTGAACCATATAAAGTAATGCTTTGTTTGGTGGCCAGCGACATAATCCATTGACTTGATTCATTGTGCCAGAAAACTTTTGGGTCGCGAAAGTCAGGAATTCCGGGATTCGGAATCACCGGATTTGCTTCGTATTTGGTAAATGTACGTCCTTTATCGGTGCTGTAGGCAATGGATTGCGACTGCACCCGGCCTGCGCTGGTATAAATAGCCACCATGGCATTTTTGCCGAAACCGGCGGTGTTATTTACATCAACAACAGCACTTCCCGAAAATATCGAGCCTAACGAATCCGGAGCTAAAGCTACAGGAAGGTAGGTCCACGAGCTAAGATCGGTACTAACCGCATGTCCCCAGTGCATGTTTTGCCATTTGGTGCCGTAGGGATTGTACTGATAAAACAAGTGATATTCGCCATCGAAATATACCATGCCGTTGGGATCGTTCATCCAGCCGTATTCGGGCGAGAAGTGAAAGTGCGGACGATAGGTTTCGTTGTAATCGAATTCAAATTTATCGGATTGTTGGATGTTTTTTACGCCCCATGAATTCTTTTCAGTATTCTCAAAGTCAATCGAGATTTCACTTCCTTTGTAATTTGTCACCTCCAGTTTTACCCAATAGTCGGCTTGTTCACGAGCAAGACGAAGGTGTATTACTTCAACAGGCAGTTCATCGTTATACGTTACCTGCATTTTTATTTCAGGCGCATTGTCTTCAATAGGAAGCAACAGATAATTGCTGTTAATTTTGAAAACAGCAGATGCTTGTTGATCGTCCTGGTTTTTGTTCTGTGAACAGGCAACCATCAGAAGCGACAGAAAAAGAATAGGCAGGTTGTTTATCGTTTTCATTTTTTAGTTTGAATTGTGGGTTAACGAATTATGATGCAAAAATAGAGTATATAGCTTTTTTAATGTGTCAATTTTGATTCGCGTTCGTGTATTTTTGATACAAAGTAAAAGATTGTCTACTCCCATATGCTGTTAAACGTTCGAAATTGTGTGTTTACGTAGCTGTTATTTCCTTCAACAGTCAACTTATCATAAAGTGTTGAAGGAAAAACAAGATTCGTAAGTGACACGGCTCCATCATTTACAAAGATTTCCACCGACGACTGATCAACATAAATATCCAGTTTAACCGGATTTGTGTTCCCAAAAACCGGTGATTCGGAGTTGTCTGCAAATGCGTTTGCAAAGTTAATAACACCGGAATCTGATCTCTTGAAAATTAATTTCCGCGAATCGATAGTTATCGTGCAAAATTCATTTTTTGCGTTGGATAGCTTCAAAGTAAGCGTTTCTGAATCAGCTATTTTTCCGGATAGTTGTAGTTGATAAGCCTTTTTATCATCCAACTTGAGCGCAAGCGTTTTTGAGCTTATCGATTCATCAATAATTGGTTGCCAATCGTTGGCTATTGATTCTATTTCCCTTACCACCTTATTTTTCAACAGGAAATATCCATCCGGATGCTTTTGCAGATTGAGCTCACGAACCAGTGTCATGCTTCCACGCGAACCTTTCGGAGTGATGTTGAAAACCGGGATGCTATTCGCATATTGCCAGTTATTCATCCAACCAATGTGTAACCGCCGACCATCATTTACGGGGATATTGTCCCAGGTTATTCCGGCATAATTATCTTTCCCGTAATCGAGCCACAAAGGATAGGGAGCATCTTCAGCAGTGAAATTAGTTCCGTCGAAATGACCAATAAAATACTGCGTTCCTGTACCACCGTTTGGAGCTCCAAAATTACTAACCAACAACACCCATTTTTTTTCGTTTTCTGTACTCAGTGGAAATAAATCCGGACATTCCCAAACTCCTCCGTGCGATCCAATGCCACTGCCAAACTCGCTCAGGCGCGTCCAGCTTTTCAGGTTGGCCGATCGGTAAAAGCTAATGGTTTGATTCGTGGCCAATAACATGATCCATTGCTTCGATTCATTATGCCAAAACACCTTGGGATCGCGAAAATCAGCTATTCCTGGATTTGCCAGTACCGGATTACCGCTGTATTTTGTAAAAGTGCGTCCTTTGTCGGTGCTGTAAGCAATCGATTGAGACTGCACTTTTCCGGCACTTGTATAGATTGCCACCATTGCATTATTTCCAAAACCCGCGTTATTATTTTTATCAACGACTACACAACCAGAGAATATATCTCCCAGGTGATCGGGCATTAATGCCACATTCAATTGTTTCCAGTGTATCAAATCAGTACTTACGGCATGCCCCCAGTTCATATTCCCCCATTCTGCGCCCAGTGGATTGTGTTGGAAAAACAAATGATACTCCCCTTCAAAATAAACCAATCCGTTGGGGTCGTTGATCCAGTTTCGCTTCGCTGAGAAATGAATTTGTGGTCTGTACTGCTCTCGATATTCAGTATTGACAGTTGGTATTGTTGTCTCATCCGCCTCACAGGAAACGAATGAGACAAGAACAAGAGTTATTAAAATTATATGAATAGCTTTTTTCAACTGCGAATGATGTTTTATTTTTGGTGGCTTTTTTCGAGAATGAAAAACTTATTGGATCGCTATTTTTGAGCTGGTTATATTTCCTTCAGCATCGGTTTGTTTGAGAATATACAACCCCTGCAACAATAGTGAATTGGGAGTTTTTTGACCTCCGGTTAACGTTTTAATAAGTTTCCCGCTAACTGTGTAAATTTCTGTTTTAACAATTTCGGTAGAATTTATCGTGTTGTGAATGCCGGTTGAAGTGTCATTGAAAGCAATAACTTCGTCCCAAAAACAGCGACTTTGTTCGCCTGCAATAGTTGACAAATTATAATCGATAAAAGGAGCTATGAGAAGTGTGGTGATAGTTGACATACCGGCCGGAATTGCAAATTCTAATTTTTGCCAGGCTCCGGGTGTCGTGTAATTAGCTGATACAAATTGATTTGGGCCACCATCCTGTAACTCCAAACGAACTGTACCGGCTACATTTTTGTACACTAAAACGGAGATTTTATTATACATACTTACATTGATGTTGAGACCACCGAGTCCACCGCCCGACCATGCGTCACTGGTAGGACTTATCCATATAGTCATGGCTTTGGCCGATGGGTTACCTTCTTTAGGATGCCAATCTACTATTTCTACATTCGTTGAGCCTGCTTGCCACCAACCTAAACCGGTATCTTCACCATTACTTACGACTGTTTGTCCAAAAGCGAAATTGCATGTGATAACCATGCTGATAATAAATGTAATTTTATTCATGATCTTGTTTTTTTGTTTGTTGTTTAATTGATTGTTTGTTTCCCATGCAAAATTAATTTAAGCACCCTACGGCTTGTGTAATTTTTGATTCGCGTTCGTGTACTTTTGATGTACTTTGCAGGAAATTCAATTAAAATCTAGTTGTAAATCTTTATAGTTGAAAACCGGACTGTTCCGGAGTTGCTGAAAATCATCCAGGGGTTTTGCTCCATGGTCGAAATGTGATTCGTAAATGCGACATTCCCGTTTACATACATCACACAAACTTGTTTTTCAATAATTATCGTTACATCAAACTGTTTGTTAGTGCTGACAATCAAGGGTGTGAAGTTCAGCTCCTTGTTTTTCTGGTACATGAAAAGTGCAGGGCAGTTGTAGGGATTATTGCTCGTCATGTCAAAAATAAGTTTGTACGTTTCCTCCTGATTTTCGTAAGCGCCAAACCCGATTCCAAATCCTTTTTCAGCTTCTGAAGCATCAATCTTAAGTTCAATTTTCAAGGAAGATGTATTGCGGTTAAAAACTACTTCGCTGTTCCCGGATAAGGTAAACGAATTGTTGCTTTTTTCAACTGAACCTTTTTGCTTTATGTCTTTGAAACCGACTGTTTTTGAGAATTTTGCATTCAACGCATCCGGAATTGCAGGGTATAATTTTCCGCTGGGTTGTTGCACCAGTTTGTGTGTAATCAGGTTGCCTCCCCAGGTCAGTTCATTGATATTGGGTTGTTTGTCCTGACCGGTCGATGCCCAACCACTTAGATACCAGTTTTGCCCATCGAAGGAAGTTTTAGCAGCATACAACCAAAGTCCGTCAAAGGTTTCGTGATGACCATTTTCGTCCCGGCAAATTTCCCAGGGTCCGTCGGGACTGTTGGCAATACGGTAAAATGTTTTGCGATGATTGTCTCTGTTGATTCGCGAGAAAATCATGTACCATTTTTCTCCCCATTTGAAAATCTCGGCGCATTCGGGCAGATAGGTATCCGTCGGAAATTCATATTTCCCGGGATTGTTGTTGTCGTTGGCTTTGTAAAGGCTCTGAATTTCTTCCCAGTTGTTCAAATCATCCGATTGATAGCGTACCAATACGGCACGGTTATCGGCAGTCTGTCCACCAACTGTCATCACATATTTGTTCCGGGTATCGTCCCAATACACATCCGGATCGCGAAATTCGGAGTTTTTACAAAAGGGTGGTGGTTGAATTTTAAACGAAGGTTTCTTGTACCATTCACCAGCCGATAATTCGCTGGCCAGAGTTGCTTTCGAAACAGTGGATGGTGAGGAAAATACGGTATAAAAGAAGTGGTAGGTATTGTCTTTTTTTATACAATCGCCCGTTCCCATGTTGATGTCCCATTCACCGGCCGGCCCCGTTAGAATCTGAGGGCTTGGCGTGTTGAGTGGCGAAAACTTTGCAAAATCTTTTGTTTTAGTCACGTAAATTCCACCAGCCGGATATCCTGAAAATCTACCCAACAGGAAATAGATGTAAAAGGTTTTATCCGCTTCGTTGTAATAGGGCATGGGATCGCCGGTGACCGCATTTGCCGGTTTATAAAAGGTTTCGTAAACCGTTTTAACAGCTTCAGCTTCGGTGGCAGTAATCCTTTTGGTTACTGTTTCATCAATTACGGGATTATTGTTACCCGGATCGGGCTCGTCGGGTGTACAGCAAGCCGATATCACTACTACAGAAACCAATAAAAGTAAACCGGATCGTCTCATGTTGTTTTAAATTGTACCCCTGTTAGTATTGAAGGGTGGTTAACAAAAAGTGAAAATACACTGCCAGCTACATCCAACCTGGCAGTGTATTTTTTTAGTTTATTCTTTGGGAAGTGCAATTAATTCATCCCAATACATTCTGTGCGTTGCAAATCCACCTGCATCGTGAGCGTGGGGTGCTACCAGAATATTGTTGATGACAGCTGTTCTGTTTGCAGGTATTTTGAACGTTAGTTTCTGCCATTTGCCCAAATTATCTTCCGAATACCAAACTTTCAGCCAATCCTTGTTTTGCTCTCCATCCGACTGAATTTCGAGTTGCACATCTCCGGCCACTTCTTTGAGTATCATAATAGTAAAGCGATCGTATTCAGCCGGATTAATATTCACCTTGTAGCTGTTCCACAATGCTCCTCCCGACCAGGGTTTGCCACCGGCATCCGTGTCGTTTCCTGCCCGTATGATCGATGCACAGAAAGGTGTAGTATTGATACCATCGGTTTTTGGATTGGCAAACGGACTTTCAACAGTAGCTGCAATGTTGGCCCAAACTGGTTTTACATCCTCTCCGTTGAAAATTACGATGCCTGGTTTTGCTCCGTGTTTTACAGTTACCGTATAGGCAAACTGATAGCCCACATAAGTCAGGGTATATACCACTGGATTGGTGAAGTCCACCATTTCACCTTCGGCCGGGCTGATAGTTGCACCGGCAGTGTATTCAACGACCGGAGTCAGCGCCTTGAGGTCGGTGCCTGCCGGAACAAATACATTGATGGTACGTTTGGCTTCATCGATATCGCCAACGGTATTGGCAACCTTAAACAGGGTAATTTTGGCTCTGGTTTCCTCCACTGTAACCTTATAGGTGGTATACACGTTTTTATTGTATACTCTGTATTCAATCGGGGTAGTGGATGATGAACTAAAGTCCATTGATATTCCCGATGCAGGAGTTACGGTTGCTCCATCTGAAATGGAAACCGAAGGGGTTAGACCGGTCAGATTAGTGCCCGGAGGCATGAACAATTTAATGGTTTGTTTGGCGGTATCAATGGTACCTTCCACGCCGTTAATGGTGAAGGATAAAATGTCCACCTCTGCATTCAAATCAACTGTATCCCGTTCGATGTCGGTGCAGGCTGTAAAATTGAATGCCATCAAAGCGATTGCTAAGCTATATATTATTTTTTTCATACACGTATCATTTATCAATATCCAACATTTTGTTTGTATAAATACTTGCTAAACTTGATTTGTTGTTCAGGTATCGGCAAATACTCGTGTTTGTTTCTGGTGAAGTTGGCACTGGCGTAGTACGAACGACGGGTTTGCTCGGTGTCGTAATACTCGTTCATTACCTGTTCGGATACTCCCCAGCGTACCAGGTCGAAGAATCGACCGCCTTCCATGGCCAGCTCCAGACGGCGTTCCCAGCGCACGGCTTCTCGTGCAAATTCTTCTGTCCAGTTGCAGTTTACTCCGTTTTGGTACAGTTGAATGTCTACAAAATTGTTAGCATAGGGTATCAGGCCGGTACTGTTTTTGGCACGGTTACGTACCGAATTGATGATGGGTAAAGCTTCGTTCCAACGTTTTAGTTCAACCAGGGCTTCGGCTTTCATCAGCAAGAGGTCGGCATGGCGAATTAGAATTCGGTTTTTGGTATTGGCATAAAACGGAACCATGGGCACAAAGCAATCGCAGGTTGGATCCACATTTTCTTTCAGGGAGGCATAAACTCCATAGGTGCCGGGATTCCGGTTCCAGTCGACATCGTAGATCAGGGTTTCGTTGTACTTATACGCAAAACCGGGAAGGGCTACGGTATGAAACAAACGGGGGTCGTTCTTTTCCGCATGGCCATTGTCCTTGGTGTTGTAATTGTCGAAAGCAGGCAGACCTTTTTGAGTGCGGAATGCATTTACAAGCGTTTGCGATGGTTTCAGGAAATCGCAACATCCCAGTTTCATCGGAACTGAAAGTAAATCGGCAAGGTTTACCCGTCCGAATTTGGTGCCGTCATCACCCGAATACTGCACGGCGAAAATCGATTCAGCGCCGTTTTCGTAGCTTCCCGGTAAGAAGTTATAGGCGAAATCGCTTTCCATTTTATACTGCGATGCAATTACCATATCGGCATAGGTCACCACTTTATTCAGATCCTCGGCATTAATCGAAGTAACTTCGTGCGCTTGGCTGTTTTCCTGTCTGTAGGCTTTGTACAGATAGGTTTTGGCCAGATAGGCTGCGGCTGCGTATTTGTCGGCGCGTCCACGGTCCATTTGCCGTACGGGTAAATGATCGACACCGTATTTGAAATCATCGGCAATTTTCTGCCACAGCTCATCGTTCGAAAGTGCTACATTCGAAATGGTTCCGTATTGATCCACCGGCACTGTTTCGTCGATATAAGGGATATTCTTGAATAAAATCTTCAGTAAGAAGTAAAAATGACCTCTGAGGAAACGAGCCTCGGCTATTTTTGATTCTCTGTCGCTCAAATTTTCGACGGCGTTGATGGCTTTGATAGCCGAATTGGCCCTCGAAATAGAGACATAACACTGGTACCACAAGGCATCCACTTCGCCAAATTCGGTTGAGATATTGTTCGATATCTCGAAAAAGTGGAAGGTGGAAATATCCTGTTCGCCCGATCCACCCTTGTAGGCATCGTCGGAACGTACTGTGCCATAAGGCCACAGACTGAGCGGAGTGTTATAGTGGTCGTTGCCCAAAGCCGAGTAGGCAGCCGAAAGGGCACCTTCGTAGGCAGTCTGCACGTTTTCTGTAGTGAGGATGCCCGTGGGTTCTTCATTCAGAAAATCGGAACAAGCCGAAAGGGAAAGGATGAGTAGGCCAATCAGACCTGTTTTAAATTGTATTTTCATCGTTGTTGAGTGTTTAAAAAGTTAGATTTAATCCAATTGTGCTGATCATCGGAATAGGATATCCGAATCCGGGACTTTCGGGATCAACGCCGGTAAACTGGCGCGAATGTAGGGTGTACAGGTTTTGTCCGCCCAGGTAGAACCGGAGTCTTTCGATGTTAATGCGCGATAAAACCGATTTAGGCAGGGAATAACCCAGCTGAATATTTCTGATTTTCAGATACGAACCATCTTCTACAAAATAAGTCGAGAAGCGACCTTCGTTGTTCGAATTGGTGTTCTGCAACATGGGGATGTCGGAAGTTGGGTTGCTGATAGGATGATAGGCATCGAGCACGCGACGTCCCTTGTTGGAATTCACGTCGTCCACACTCCAGAAGTCGGTTTGGTATTTTACACCGTTCACTACATCAACACCCTGCACTCCCTGAAAGAACATGCTCATGTCGAAATTGCGGTACTCGAGGTTCACATTCAATCCATAAGTGAACTCGGGAAACGGATTACCAATCCAGGTTTGATCCATGGCGTTAATCTCGTTTTTGCCATCTTCTTCGTACACATTTTGGTAGCGGATGCGGCCAATGGCCTTACCATCCTGACTAACGTGACTGTCGACTTCATCCTGACTTTTGAAAATGCCATCGGCTACATAGCCATAGAACGATCCGATAGGACGACCCAGGATGTTATCCCCTTCGCGTCCACCGTAGGAGTTCTGTACATCTTCGGGAAGGTGTGTTACTTTGTTTTTAAATCCTGAGATATTAGCGGTAATGTCGTACTTTAATCCAAATTTGGTGCTGTTGCGGTATCCCAGCAACACTTCAAAACCTTTGTTTTCCATCGATGCACCATTGCTCCAGCGGTCGCCGCCTTCGCCAACAACGGCCAGGTAAGCCGGACGAATCAGAATGTCTTTGGTCGATTTAATGTAGTATTCGGCCGAACCGTACAGGGTATTGTTGAAAAATGCATAGTCCACACCAATATTGGTCTGCGTAGTGGTTTCCCATTTCAGGTCGTCGTTGCCCGATTGGATTTTGCGGAATCCTGCCGGAAGTGCACCTGTGCCATTACCCTGAATATCGTAGGCGGTACCGTTCACAATGGTCCAGGTGGGGTCGGCTACGCCATAGTCGGGAACAAAGATAGTGTAGGTAGCATAGTTGTCGATTTCCTGGTTACCGGTTTGTCCCCATCCGGCGCGTAGTTTCAGGTCGGATACCACATCGGTGGCACCTTCGAAAAAGTCTTCCTGCGAGATTCTCCATCCCAGCGAAACAGCCGGGAAGGTACCGAAGCGGTTGTTTTTACCAAAACGGGAGGAGCCATCGTGACGAATGGTGGCCGATGCCAGGTACTTATCATCGTACACGTAGTTGGCTTTTCCAAAGTAGGATAGCAACGAATAACCGGTTTGTCCACCGCCCACCTGCGCTTTTCCGGTACTTACGCCCGGCCACATGTATGCAGGTGTTTCCACTGTAAAGGCGTTTTCGCCCGAGGTATAGGCATTAAAGCTGATGTCGGACTGACGAAACATTTCCATACCGGCGAGTACGTCAAAACTGTGTTTACCGATCGTTTTCTTGTAAGCAGCTGTATTGGTCCAGTTCCATTTCATCCAATGCGATTGTTCGAGGTTAACGCCACTGATGGTGTTGCTCAGGAAGCCCGACTGATAAGTGCGCTGCATATAGCGTTTGAAGAAATTGCCGTAGTCGATACCGAAACTGGATCTGATGTGTAAATCTTTGATCGGTTCCAGGTCGGCAAAGAAATTACCGAAGGTACGCCAGTACTGGTACGGATTATCTTTGTTGTAGGTAATCAAACGCACCGGATTCTGACGGTCGTTCATTCCTTTCGAAGGACCACCCCAGCCTTCGCCGTCGATGGTGTGTACCGGTACCATGGGAAGTGCTTTCAGTGATAAATCGAGCACATCGCCCGGCGACTGCACTTCGGAGGTACGGTTCAGCGTAAAGTTTTCACCGATGGTGAGCAAACCGTCCAAGAG
>JANJXE010000241.1 GCA_024709185.1 Paludibacter sp. | reverse complement strand
GACTTTTGTACCATTTCATCGGCAATACCTTTGAGGTGATTCACAAAATTACAGGAAAAAACGGCTGCCAGGTGAAGCTGACGGCGTTGTGGCGATGTGACTTCGTACACCTTATGAGCTAAAACTGATGCAAGTTGAAACAATTCAGCAGTAATTTGCGGAGTAGCTCCTTCAACAAACAATGGTACTTCCTTAAAAGTAAGCGCTTTATTTTTCGAAAAAGTCTGAAGCGGATACAGCACACCACAACGGGGCTTGTGAAACGGAAAAACGTCCATTCCGATACTTCCGGCTGTATGTAGATGCAAAGCCGCAGGTGCCAGTTCACGGGAAAGAAGTTCCGGCACGGCATTATCGCTTACGGCATACAGATACAAATCAGCATCCACAGGAAGCCCGGAAAAGTCGGTGGTAAAAGGAATATTAAAACGCTGCCCCAGCTCTGCAGTGGCAGCATAAGTACGGCCGTACACCATTAAAACACTTACACCAGCATTCAGCAATGCCGGTAACAGATGTGTGGCTACGTTGCCGGTTCCGAGGAGGACTGCTGTTTTTTCCATTCCAGTTGCAGTTTTTCACGCTTCTCATAGGCTGCTACAATGCGTTGTACCAGCTTATGACGCACAATATCACTGGTATCGAAGTCGATGCGGGCAATGCCCTTCACCTCCTTCAATACCGATAAGGCATCTATCAACCCCGATTTTTGGGATATGGGAAGGTCAATCTGGGTGATATCACCCGTCACAATCATCTTAGCATTCAATCCCATTCGGGTAAGAAACATTTTGATTTGCTGGGTAGTAGTATTCTGTGCTTCATCAAGAATTACCACGGCATCGCTAAGCGTTCTTCCGCGCATAAAAGCCAGCGGTGCTATCTGAATTGTTCCGTTTTCGAGGTATTCCTTTAACTTGAGCGGCGTTATCATATCCTGAAGTGCATCGTATAAAGGTTGCAGGTAGGGATCAATCTTTTCCTTCATATCTCCGGGAAGGAAACCCAACTTCTCGCCTGCTTCCACAGCCGGTCGGCTCAGGATAATCTTTTTAACAGACTTGTTCTTCAATGACTTTACAGCCAGGGCAATGGCGGTGTAGGTCTTCCCCGAACCCGCCGGTCCAATGGCAAACAGCAGGTCGTTGGTCTCAAATTCCTTCACTAAGCGCTGCTGGTTCTGCGTACGGGCTGTAACGGGTTTACCGCTCACCCCGTGCAGAATCAGATTATCGAAACGAACTTCCGCCGGCTCATTGCCTTTTACCAATTCAATGATATCCGCTTCATTGAGCCTGTTATTCTCGATGCAGTATTGCTCCAGCTTCGTAAGATGCTCCATCATTAATGCAACTTTATCCGGATCGCCATCGAGTTTGATGGTATGTCCCCGGGCCACAATCCGCAGGTGTGGAAATAAGTTCTTCAGCAAATGCAGGTTAGCATTGTTCATTCCGAAGAAAACAACAACATCGGTATGCTCCGAAAGCTCAAAAACAAAAGAATCCAACTTTTAATGTTTAATGATTAATGATAAATGATAAATGGGTGCGACTAAGTGATAATATACTTTTTAAGTGACTTTGTTTATGAAATTGGATAAAAGAGTAAAGAGTGAGGTACGGTTGCAAAGCTAATTAAATGTCAATCAGCTCTACAATACCACCCATTAATCATTAATCATTAAACATTAATCATTAAAAAGCGGGTATTTCGACATCGTGTTATTCACCCGCTTACGTACCGATGCAATCACTTCAGCATTATCAACATTCGAGAGCACGGTTTCGATCATTTCTGCGATTTCAACCATCAGATCTTCTTTTGCACCACGGGTGGTAATGGCTGGTGTACCGAGGCGAATACCGGAAGTCTGGAAAGCCGAACGACTATCAAACGGCACCATGTTCTTATTGCAGGTAATATCAGCTTCCACCAGTGCTTTTTCGGCCACTTTACCCGTTAAATCCGGGAATTTCGAACGAAGGTCAACCAACATGGAATGGTTGTCGGTACCACCTGAAATAATAGTAAAGCCACGATCAATCAGCGACTGAGCAAGCACTTTGGCATTTTTCTGCACCTGAATCTGGTAGGCTTTGTACTCCGGCTGCAGGCATTCGCCAAAGGCCACCGCCTTAGCTGCAATGATGTGTTCGAGCGGACCGCCCTGTGTTCCCGGAAATACCGCTGAGTCGAGCAGCGCCGACATCATCTTTACTTCGCCTTTCGGAGTGGTTTTACCCCATGGATTCGGGAAATCCTTACCCAGCAGGATAATTCCTCCACGTGGTCCGCGCAGGGTTTTATGCGTTGTTGATGTAACAATATGTGCGTACTTCACCGGATTTTTCAACAAACCAGCTGCAATGAGTCCGGCAGGATGCGCCATATCAATCATCAGCAGCGCACCTACCTTATCGGCAATCGCACGCATCCGTTCGTAATCCCATTCACGGGAATAGGCGGATCCACCACCAATGATCAATTTCGGTTTTTCTCGCAAGGCTACTTCTTCCATTTGATCGTAGTCTACCCTACCGGTATCCTGACGAACATTGTATTCGGTTGGACGGTACAAAATACCCGAACTGTTCACCAGCGAACCATGCGATAAGTGACCACCGTGTGCCAGGTTTAATCCAAGGAAGGTATCGCCGGGATTCAGGCAGGCCAAAAACACTGCGGCATTGGCCTGTGCTCCCGAGTGAGGCTGTACGTTGGCCCATTCGGCATCAAAAATCTGTTTCAAACGGTCGATGGCAATCTGTTCTGATTCATCCACCACTTCGCAACCTCCGTAATACCTTTTTCCGGGATACCCTTCAGCATATTTATTTGTGAGCACCGACCCTGCAGCTTCCATCACCTGGTTGCTTACAAAGTTTTCGGATGCAATTAATTCAATTCCTTTCAATTGCCGCTCTTTCTCGCGGTTGATAATGTCAAAAATAACGGTGTCTCTTTTCATACGTTCAACTATATAATTTATTTCTTTTTTACACTCCATCCAAACTTTCCTATCTCTTCGCCCAGCTTGTAATAGTGTCCGTGAGAATAGGCAATCAGTTTCGCCTTAGCTAAATCAAAGGTATCTGTTTCAGGATCGATATACTGCTTATCAGCGAGAACATTAACCACATCGGCAATGAACATATCGTGCGATCCAAGGTGAATAACTTCCTTTACGCGGCATTCAATGCAGAGAGGTGCTTCACGTACCAGCGGAGCATTCACCACTTCGGCCTTAACCGGCGTAAGCTTCATCTTTTTGAATTTCTTAAAGTTCTTACCACTGCGAACGCCGCACCAGTCGGTGGCTTCAGCCATAGCTTCGTTGGTAAGGTTAATCACAAACTCTCCACTGTCTTTTATCAACTGGTACGAGTGCCTTTCAGGACGCACTGAAATATAGCACATCGGGGGATTTGAGCAGATGGTGCCCATCCAGCTTATGGTGATGAGGTTGTAGTTCTCCTGACTATTGCCGCAGGAAATGAGCGCTGCCGGCAGTGGATAAATCATTGTTCCGGGTTTCCAGGACTGATGGGTATCGGAGGCAACACCAACCGTTTCGGCTACCTGAGTGGCGACCGGCTTTTTACGGCTTCCACCAGTTGAAATTTCAACAGAAGCATTCTTCATCTTACTTTTTCTTCAATTTGATTTCTTCCCGCAGGAATTCACGTTCGCAATACCGGCATTTCAGCTTTACCCGTCCTTCTTCCTTTAATACATAGAAATTGGTAGGCACAGGTTGATGATTGGTGATACACACCGGATTAGCACAGTGTACCAAATCGTGAACTTCATCGCCGGGTACCAGTGGACGTTTTTCAACTACCTGGTATTCCTTTATAATATTGATGGTGGCATTGGGTGCAACAAGTGCAATTTTACCGGTTTCGTCATCTGAAAGAATGC
>JANJXE010000211.1 GCA_024709185.1 Paludibacter sp. | reverse complement strand
ATGCCTCTTGGTTTTAACTTCCCGGAAGAGTGGTCGGGAGTGGTGGAAGTGGCCGACGATGAGTTGCCGCTACTACGCTATCATTACCTGTTGTTCAATGAAAATACAGGTACCTTTACCGAAGAGTGGGAGACTGGTCGTCGTATTCCGGAACCGGATAAATTACCCGCACATCTGTTTTGTTTCGATCAGTGGAATGCTGCAAACGATTTGGGAAATGTGTTTCTTACAGCGCCTTTCAAACAGGTGTTGTTAAAGGATCGCCATGCTTCGACCTTGCTTTCCTATCCTAAAAAATATACGCATATCTTTCGGGTAAAAGCTCCTGTGCTTGACCCGCGTCAGATGGTGTGCATCGTTGGTGATTGTGCGGCTTTCGGTAACTGGTCAACTCAAAAACCGTTGCTCTTACAGAAATACGGCGATGAGTGGCAGGTGGCTGTCGATCTTTCGCATCATGCCGGCGATGTACATTATAAATATGGTTTTTATGATCCCGAGGATGGGGTCTTCTGTGGTTTTGAGAATGGTGCCGACCGTACTGCACAACTTCTGAACGATAAAAAAACCATTGTTTTACAAAACGATGGCTTTGTTCGTGCTGATATTTCGGGATGGCGCGGTGCTGGTGTTGGTTTGCCTGTGTTCAGCATTCGTACAAAGAAAAGCTTTGGCGTTGGCGATTTTGAAGATATGAAACTCTACATTGATTGGGCTGCTAAAGTGGGCCTGAAGCTTATACAGGTGCTTCCGCTCAACGATACCATTGGTACGCATACCGATGAAGATGTGCTGCCCTATGCTGCCATTACTGCCTTTGCACTCAATCCGCTGTTTTTGCACCTTCCTGCACTGGGTAAACTTCCTGCAACTCATGAACTGGCTTCCGAATACAGGCGCCTGCAACCGGAACTGAATGCCAAACCGTTGGTTGAGTTTCTCGAGGTGGTGAATTTTAAATTGCGCTATGCCCGTGAGTTGTATCAACTTCAGAAAGAAAAATACCTGAAGAACAAGGCTTTTCTGAAGTTTATTGCCGATAACGACTACTGGTTGATGCCTTATGCTGCTTTTTGCGTGCTGCGCGATGTGTATGGAACATCCGATTACCGCCAGTGGCAACAATATTCTTCGTTTAAGGAAGAACTGATTCGCGGCTTGTCGGCTCCCGAAAGTGAGCACTTCGATGCTATTTACCTCAACTACTTTATTCAATACCACCTGCACCTGCAGTTGTCGGAAGCGCATGCTTACGCTCATACCAACGGTGTGGTGCTGAAAGGCGATATCCCCATTGGTGTAAACCGTAATTCGGCCGATACATGGGCGCATCCTGAGTTATTCAATCTGGATAAACAGGCCGGTGCACCACCCGATATGTTTGCGGTGAAAGGCCAGAACTGGGAACTGCCCACCTATAACTGGGAAGTTATTCAGAAAACAAACTTCGAGTGGTGGAAAAGGCGTTTTGCGCAGATGTCACTGTATTTCGATACCTTCCGCGTCGATCATATCCTTGGTTTTTTCCGTATCTGGCAAATTCCGACCGATCAGCTGGAAGGGATCATGGGTCACCTGCATCCTTCGGTGCCTGTGCATATCAACGAATTTGGCGAGCGTGGTTTGTGGTTCGATTACAACCGCTACTGCAAGCCTTATATTACCGATCATATCCTTTGGGAAGTATTCGGTGAAGATGCCACCTGGGTGAAAGCCAATTGTTTGCAAATTGAAGATGGTTGGGTGCTACGGCTGAAGGCTCCTTATACTTCTCAGAAAAATGTGGATCAAATGTATCAGGAAGGCCTGTTCAACGAGAAAATCAAGTGGGGACTCTTTGATTTAATCTCCAATGTGTTGTTTTTTGAGGCAGAGGGCAGTAACCGTACCTTGTTCTATCCCCGCTTTGGCATGCAGTCGCTGAGTACTTTCCGCGATCTGGATGAATACACCCGCAGTAAACTCGATGAGTTGTATGTCGATTATTACTTCCGCCGGCAGGATGCACACTGGTACAAATCGGGTATGGAAAAACTTCCGGCCCTGAAACGGGCTACCAATATGCTCATTTGCGGTGAAGACCTTGGACTTATGACGCAGTGTGTGACTGATGTAATGAACGAAACCGGTATTTTAAGTCTCGAAGTGCAGCGTGCACCCAAGACCAATACCATTGAGTTTTTCCATCCGGCTGATGCTCCCTACCTTTCGGTCGTTACACCTTCGACCCACGATATGAGTACCATACGTGGTTGGTGGGAAGAGGACCGCGGCGTGACCCAGCGTTTCTACAATCAGCAGCTGGGTCATTATGGCGAAGCTCCTTATTTCTGCGAATGGTGGATTTGCCGCGATATCCTGGTGCAGCACCTTTATTCGCCGGCTATGTGGGCCATCTTCCAGATGCAGGATTTGCTGAGCATCTCAGATGCACTTCGCCGCGAGAATCCACATGACGAACGCATCAACGTGCCGTCCAACTCCCGCTTCAGCTGGCGCTACCGATTGCACATCAACCTCGAAGACCTCCTCGAAGCCGAAGAGTTCAATGCTGAGTTGCGCAATTACATCCGGCAATCAGGAAGATAAAAAAAACATCTTTACTTCCTAATTCCATAAAAATATTGTTTCTTTGCACAAACAATTTTACAATTATACTATGCAACGAAAATTAACCCGTTCGAACAACCAGATGATTGCCGGAGTATGTGCCGGAATCGCCGAATATGTGGGCTGGGATGTGACCTTAGTGCGCGTAATCTATGCTATCCTGTCGGTATTCTCTGCCGGTTTCCCCGGACTTTTGCTCTACATTATCCTTTGGATTGTAATGCCTAAATATACTGTTTAATGATTAATCATTAATCATTAAACAGTAATCATTAAAAAGTCTTGTCTTTTCAATTAACCTCCGATTACCGCCCCACAGGCGACCAGCCTGAAGCTATACGACAGCTGGTGGAAGGTTTGGATGCGGGTGTCGCGTTCCAGACCCTTCTTGGTGTGACAGGATCGGGAAAAACCTTCACCGTTGCCAATGTGGTGAATGAAGTGAACCGGCCAACTCTGGTACTGAGTCACAACAAAACGCTGGCAGCTCAGCTCTACAGCGAGTTTAAGTCGTTTTTTCCCAACAATGCGGTGGAGTATTTCGTTTCCTACTACGATTATTACCAGCCGGAAGCTTATATCCCGCATACCGATACCTATATTGAAAAGGACCTGGCCATCAATCAGGAAATTGAAAAGCTGCGACTGTCGGCAACTTCGTCGTTGCTGTCCGGGCGGCGCGATGTGCTGGTGGTTTCGTCGGTTTCCTGCCTCTATGGTATTGGTAATCCGGAAGATTTTACTTCCAATGTGATAGAGATTCAGAAAGGACAAAAGCTGGTTCGCAATGCTTTTCTCCGTAATCTGGTCGAAAGTCTGTATTCGCGCAACGATCTGGAGCTGAACAGGGGAAATTTCCGGGTGAAAGGTGATACAGTCGATATCTTTCTGGCCTATTCCGATCACATACTCAGGGTGGTTTTCTGGGGCGATGAGATTGATGAAATCCTGACCGTTGAGCCCATCAACATGAAGGTGACCGGAAATTTTGATGCCTATCGTATTTATCCTGCCAGTATTTTTGTGACTACTAAGGAACGCATCGCTCAGGCTTTGTTTTACATAGAACAGGATCGCGACCTTCAGGCGGAATATTTTCGTTCGGTTGGAAAGGATTATGAAGCAAAGCGTATTTACGAACGGGTAAGTTACGATATTGAAATGATTCGCGAACTGGGTTATTGTTCGGGCATCGAAAATTACTCCCGCTATTTTGACGGCCGTGCGCCCGGTAGCCGTCCGTATTGCCTGCTCGATTATTTTCCCGATGATTACCTGATGGTGATTGATGAAAGTCATGTGACAATCCCTCAGATTCGGGCTATGTTCGGAGGGGATGCATCCCGCAAGCAAAACCTGGTGGAATATGGGTTCCGACTACCTGCTGCCCGAGATAATCGTCCGCTGAAGTTTGAGGAATTTGAAGAGCTCACCCCGCAAACTATTTATGTGTCAGCTACTCCGGCTGATTACGAATTGCAGAATTCACAGGGCGTAGTGGTCGATCAGCTCATTCGTCCCACCGGTTTACTCGACCCGATTATCGATGTACGTCCGAGTCTAAACCAGATCGACGATTTGATGGAGGAAATAGCGGTGTGTACCGAACGCAATGAAAGGGTTTTGGTGACTACGCTTACCAAGCGAATGGCCGAGGAACTCACCGATTATTTAGCAAAACTCGGTATTCGTTGCAATTATATACATTCGGATGTGACTACGCTGGACCGGGTGCAAATTATGGAAGACCTGCGCAGGGGAATCTACGATGTGTTGGTGGGTGTGAACCTGCTTCGCGAAGGCCTCGATTTACCTGAAGTGTCGCTGGTTGCCATTCTCGATGCCGATAAGGAAGGCTTTCTGCGTTCGCATCGTTCGCTGACCCAAACTGCTGGTCGTGCAGCCCGTAACCTGAATGGCAAAGTAATTATGTACGCCGATAAGATTACCGACAGCATGGCAAAAACAATCGCCGAAACTAATCGCCGAAGGGAAAAACAGCTGGCTTACAACGAAAAGTTTGGCATTACTCCGCAGGCAATTATTAAGGGCGAACGTTCGGCGCTGGGCAGGGGCGAACCCAATGCATATATTGAACCTGAAGACAGGATAACGATTGCCGCCGATCCGGTAGTGGAACATATGAATAAACCTGCACTGGAAAAAGCCATTGCCCGTGCTAAAAAAGCCATGCAGGAAGCAGCAAAGAACCTCGAATTTCTGGAGGCTGCCCGTTTGCGCGATGAGATGATTCGCCTCGAGGATTTATTGGCGCAACGATCCTGAAAAGCTGCCCGTTTACGGGATGAAATGATTTGCCCGGAGGCTTGCTCAGCGCTTTTGAAGAAACATCCGGTTTCAGTTTCAGAATTGTAAGCATCAAACTTAGAGCTTCACCTCTTCAAGCACTTTCTCAGCAGTATCGAGTGGTGCGCCACAGATTTTTTTCTTACAAACAAACCCCCTGGTTTTAGTTCCGAAATGCTTGTGTTTCAGCAAGGGGATTAAGCTTTCGGTGGCCGAAGCTGTGAAAATCACCTGTGGATTATACTGATATTGAATGAGTTCCATCCAGGTTGGAAAATCGGGACCGGCAATGGCCACCTCCACCGGACCTTCGAGTAAGAGCAAAGCGGCACGTCCCCAGTTAGCATGATAATAAATGTTTTTCTCAATCTCCGAAGCCATGGCTGTAGTCATTTCACGGGCCATCGCTACGTAATTTGGTTTATCGAGCAGTGTGCCAAGTGTAAACAGGTTCAATGCCATTTCCGAATTCGAAGCTGGTATCACATTGTCGTTCAGTTCCTTCATGCGGGCAACCAGCTGATTGGAACGTTCGTGAGTATAAAAGAAAAATCCGTCATCAGTATCCCGGAAATGCGTCAGGCAATATTCAGTAAGTTGATGAGCAAGTGTGATGTAGCGCTCATTAAAAACAGTTTGATAAGCTTCCAGCAGGGCCGAAATCAGAAACGCATAATCGTCGAGCATGCCATCGATGGTAACTTTGTGTTCCGATGGTTCGGTACCAGTTACTTTACAGTTTCTCTTCAGACTGCCATCTTTCTGTAAAAAAGTATTGATAAGAAACCCGAGTTGTTGCAAACCAATATTTCGAAAGGTCTGGGCAGGAGATAGGGTGGAGGAGTTATCCGGTTTGTGCGATTTGGTTGAATGCCTGGTTAACGCCTTCGAGGCAACAAAATACGCTCGTACCATCAGTGCATTCCACGAACATAATATTTTATCATCCAGTCCGGGACGTACCCGTTGCGAACGGTTTTCGAGCAGCTTTTGACGGAGAGTGCGCAGGTGTGTTTCAAAATCCCCGTGTTGAAATCCATGATTCTCAGCATGCAGTTTCATCGTATTTTTACGGTGAAGAATATTCTTTCCTTCTTCCCAGTTGCCTTCGGTAGTGATATGGTAAACTTCCTTAAACAAAACACTTTCATTGCCAAGCAATGCATCAATATCCTGTTCTTTCCATACATAAAACCGGCCTTCTTCTCCTTCCGAATCAGCGTCCAGGGCCGAATAGAAACCACCTCCGGAAGCAGTGAGTTCCCGTTCCACAAATCCGAGTGTTTCTATAACAATGTCTTTATACAGGTTGTGCCCCGTAAGTTGATAGGCATGTGAATACAAAGTCACTAATTGTGCATTGTCGTACAACATTTTCTCGAAATGGGGTAACAGCCAGCGTTCGTCGGTCGAATAGCGGGCAAACCCTCCTCCGGCATGGTCGTAAATACCACCCCGGGCCATACTGATTAAGGTAGAATTTACGGCGGTAAGTGCTTCCTCATGACCGGTAAGATAATGGAAATGAAGCAAGTATTCCCACATGGCAGGCATAGGAAACTTAGGTGCCCGCTTTTCGCCACCATGCTTGAAGTCAATGCGGTGCCGGTAATGGGTATAGAGATCGTTAAGTTGATGGAGTGTCAGCGGAACTGTCTCTGTACGTGGTGTAACAACAGAATGCAAAGCTTCATCTTTATGTGGAGCCTGCGAAGTTGCTTTGATGCCGTTTGTAATCTGATCGGCAGCATTATGAAGGGTTTGAGGATCTTCTATGCTCAGGCGTACTAACTGGGTGAGTAAATCGATCCAGTTCAGTTTTGGGAAATAAGTTCCCGCAAAAAATGGTCTGCCATCGGGTAGGGCAAACGCATTCAAGGGCCAGCCACCGCGACCGGAAATAAGATGTGCAGCCTGCATGTACAGTTGGTCCACATCAGGTCGCTCCTCGCGATCGACCTTGATGCACAGGAAATGTTCGTTCATCAACCGGGCCACCTCTTCATCCTCAAAACTTTC
>JANJXE010000203.1 GCA_024709185.1 Paludibacter sp. | reverse complement strand
GTTGATTTTAATCAGGCTACCTACGATGCTATCCGGGCTTCAAATTTCAAAATTACTTCAACAGCTTCTGTGGGTGTGACCGCAACAGCCCTGGAAACTATTCCTTCAAGCTATTTAATTGGAGGAACAGGCGCTTCAGTGGCACTGACTGCAACGATTCCAACTACAGATTTAACTGGTACTGAACGTAATCCTTCCTATCATTATGACTTGGGAGCGTATCAGCTGTCTGGCCCCTTAACATCTTCAAATACTAATCAATTAGCCAAATCGACAGTTTTTGCTTTGGAAAATGAAATTGTTATTGCAAATGCAAAAAATGCTTCAGTTGCAGTATATTCCATTGCGGGACAGCTATTGAAGTCGGTTGTTGCAAATTCAGAAAGCATAAATATTTCGATTGATAAAGGGATTTATCTTGTAAAAGTAAATAAAGTGATTTCCAAAGTGCTCGTTAGATAAGAAAATTTGTTTTTAATTGAGAAAATGATTGAAACAGCAAACGTCTTACACAACCGGTAAGACGTTTGCTAAAGTGCTTAAACAGTTATAGAATAAATAATGAATATACATAAAAAGATAGTAATCCTAATTATAATTTTTGGAATTTCAGGTTATAGCAGTTTTTGCAAGGCACTGGGGTATTCTTTCAATTCTTCAAAAGATACAATTTTGTTGATGGACGATTTTAACATCACTGGCACTCCAATTACCGCTATAAACGGAATATCGGGAAAAGGTTGGGATGGTTCATGGATTATCCCTGCTGCTAATGGAATAGTAAGTATTTCCAATACAAGTTTAACGTATCCTGGTTCAACTAAATTAAAAGCCACCGGTGGTCATGCATTTTCTTCCTCCCCATATGGTCAGGGAATTAGTCGAAAATTACTACAACCAATTTCTCTTGGAGAAGAACAAAGTTCCTTTTATATTTCATTCTTAACATCTAAAGACGCAACCGGTAATTATCGGTTAGAAGGAATAACATCAACAGGAAGTTCATCTGGATTTGCAATTGGAATAACTCCAGACGGTCGGATTAAGGTAAATGCCGGAAATCTAAATGGGTATGCCGCAGCTACTACCCAATCTGAAGCAGGCATAATACAAAACAATCTTACTTATTTATTAGTTGTTCGCTATCAATATATCAACTCTCAGGTTGAAGTAAAAACGGCAGTATTTAAAGACGGAGATTTTGTTCCTGAAAATGATGAATCAGTTGTGTGGCATTATTCAGCATCAGGTGGGTCATTATCTACTTCAATGCATTCGATTAGGATGGCTTTTACAAAAGGGTTGGGGCGGATAGATGAATTCAGATTAGGCTCATCCTGGAGAAGTGTGACCCATCTCGATCTGTCGACAGAAACACCATTGGTAGGTACATATCGGTTCCCTGGGTTTGATTGGAATGATCACCCTGAACAATTTATTGATCCAGCCAAACCAGTAAAATACGAAATTGAAATTGCCACAGACAATCAATTTTCGAATTTAATCGACAGAGATACGGTATTTTTATCTCGTTATGTTCACGCCCTACCCTTTAATCCCGGGACTTATTATTGGAGAACACGAAGCATAAACTATGATAGCGAAGTTTCAAAATGGAATGACACTCTGATATTTCAGATTGACGAAGTTCAGCAAACGGTTATGGTACCTTCACCATCTGGTCAAAACGATTGCACTGCCAGTGTTAAAGATGCGATATCACAGGCACAATTATTAGCCGCAGGTGGAAAAGCTGTGAAGATCGTTTTTCCGGCTGGAGATTATTATTTTGGTAATGCTTTGGAAGGTGAGGCCATTATATTGAACATGGTCAAAGATATTGAAATTGAGGGCACAGGGGCTCGCTTCCATTTCTCAAAAAGGAATCAGGGGCTTATAAAAGCGATTGCATGTGAAAACATTTCAATTAGTGGAATTTCGGTTACATACGCAAGTGGAATTTTTAGAGTTCAGGGGCGGGTGTTGGCAGTGAACCAAAGCACCCGAACAATGCAGCTTTCAATTGATGAAGGATCTCCGGATTTCAGTCAATCCAGTGGAATAGATAGCGATATATTTATACTGCTTGATCCGGTTGTTGATGGACGAGTAAAAAAAAGATCATCTAATTTTTACCGTATGGTGAATTATTCAAAAAACAATAACGGAACTTACTCAGTTGTTATTAGTGAAGGAGGAGATATCACTAAGTGGGAAGCTGGTGATCGATTTGTTTATCACTTTAGGGGAGGTTCAACAAGTTTTGTGAATTTTAGCGAATCAAAAAATGTAACGGCTTACAATCTCAGTACCGATGGCTGGGGAAGTATGGGATTCGTTTCGGTAAAAGGCTCAAACTTTAATATTTTAAACTGCAAAACAAGCTTAAAACCAGGCAACTGGATGATGGGAAATGCCGATGGAGTCCATATTCGGGAGCATACAACAGGTCCCTGGATTGAAGACACTGAAATCCAGGCTACAGGTGATGATGGAGTTGCACTTTATGCCCGACCTGTATCCATGAGCGCAGTAAAACCCAATAGCAGTGAAAATGCAGCAATATGTGTATCAGAGTTTTTTAATTTAGAAGCCGGAGATGAAGTGTCCTTCTTCCACCCTACAAAAGGAAGAATATTGCTCGAAACCAAAGTAACAAGCGTGGTTGATCTTGGTGGTAGTTTCCTGGTTTATTTTGCAAGTCCCCTTCCAGAGGGAATAATTACTGGTTCTCCGCTTGTTGATGTGACTCAGATTTGGAATCGATCAAAGTCGTGTGGAGAATTTATGATTCGCAAAAGTAAATTTATCAACAATCGTCGCTATGCCAGTGTTTTCAGGTCCAGGCGTGGTGCAATCGAGAACTCCTTTTACGAAGGCGCTTCCTCACAAGCAATATTGTTTCGCAATGAAACTGCTTATCCCAATGGGTTATATGCATCAGAAATAATATTACGTAATAATACAGTTATTGATTGTGCTTTTGACGGTGGAGGAACACAAGCCCCTATAGCATTCTACTTTGAAGGGAGAGGCACATCGATACAAAACATCGGACCAAAAAACATATTGATAGAAAATCATTTTATAAAAGGCTGTCCCTCTCCGGAAATTTCATTGGTAGGCGCTGAGAATATTGTCATCCGAAATAATGAAGTCAGTCTCGCAAATGGGGCACTAACAGATGTTAGTTTCAGTTATAATCGTTCTGGCAATATTCGTTATTCCACCTTAATAAATTCGATAAAAAACCACGAAGTTGCAGCCCCCCTAATCTATAAAGTAATGGCTACATCCGGAGAAAATGGCACAATATCACCTGCAGGAGAGGTAACATTTTTTAGTGGCACAAACGAATTATTCGAATTTAATCCAAATGTAGGTTACGAAGTCGATAATATAGCATTAGATGGTGTATTTTTAGGAGCGATGCAAAGTTATACATTGAGAAACGTTACTCAGAATCACAACCTTCATGTTACTTTTAAGAAAACGACGGGTGTCGAATTAGTACGACCTGAAGCAGATGCATACATACATGGTGGTAGTTTTGCAAATACGAACTTTGGGCTTACAACAGGATTAATTATCAAAAACTCAACAAACGACAACTATGCACGAAAAAGTATTATAAAATTTGACTTAAAGAATATAACGGTTCCGGTTACTTCTGCTAAACTGGCACTAAAACTGGCATCAATTGATGGCGCATCTACAACACATAATGTATTGTTTGTTGAAGATGACACTTGGGAAGAAACACGTATAAATTGGAACAATAGTCCTGTTGCCGGTAAAGTTCTTAACTCTCAGACTTCTCCAGACAGGGAAAAATGGATTGAATTTGACGTAACAAATCAAGTCGAGACAGAAAGAAGTGGTGATGGAAAAATATCCTTCATGATAGAAGATGCGAATAATTCAGAAGTTATGACTAGTTATTATTCCAAAGAGTCAGAAAGTTCAAATATTCCACAACTGTTATTAACATTAAGACCGAATCATACTGATAAAAACAATTTCAGTCAAAAGATTACTGTTTTCCCAAATCCTGCAAAAGAAAAATTGAGTGTTCAATTTAACTTTACTGAAAGTGCTCTAATCAAACTTCTTGATTGCAACGGAAAATTAGTGTTTTTCATGAATGAAGCAAAAGGTACGACAACAATTCCATTGAAAAATCTAAGACCTGGAATCTATTTTTTGCAGATAGCAAATCATAACATTTCAGTTTTTGAGAAGGTTATTGTACATTAAATTAAATAGAAAGAAAAAATGAAATTCAAATCAACTGATTTTCTGAAGCTGAGAAAATATATCTCTGCTGTTATTATATATAACGTTGTATTGTTCGCATTCACACAACAAGCTTACAGCACCTCCTCTGACAGTTATCGATTTCCAAATTTTGACTGGGAAGATCATCCTGCACAATTTGAGGACATGGGCCAGCCTATACGTTACATAATCCAAATCTCCACCGATAAGTTGTTTAATTCGTTGATCGATCAGGATACGGTTTATCTTTCAAGATATGTACATGACCTTCCATTTAATCCCGGGACTTATTATTGGAGGGTGAAAAACATCACTTATGGAGGAGATAGTTCTGAATGGACCAACATAAAGTCTTTCACAATTAAAAAATTTCAAAAAGTATTATACATTTCACCAGATAATAATACTGATAACACGGAATTATTCCAGTCTGTAGTACAAAAAGCCGAAAAGTTAGCAAAAGCAGGGAAAAGCGTTAAAATTATCGTAAAAAAAGGAGATTATTATATTGGCGATAAATTAAGTGGAGCACTTATACAGCTACAAAATGTCAGCAATATTGAGATAGAAGGAACAGATGTTAATATTTATTTTTTAAATAGATATCAAGGTCTGATTGAGGCCTCATCCTGTCGAAACATTTCAATTAATGGGTTTAATGTAAGTTATAAAAAAGGAGCGCTAAGAGTTCAGGGTTACATTGAATCAGTTGACCAAAACAAACGAAGTGTAGAAGTAAAATTAGAACAAGACTCTCCTGATTTCACATCCTCTTCAAATATTAAAAATGATATTTTCATTCTTCTTGATCCGACAATAGACGGCCGGCTAAAAACAAAAAGTTCTAGTTTTTATCGCATGAATAGCTTTGAAAAGAAAAATGAAAAATCCTATTCCATTCAGCTAGATGCAGGTGGAGATTTCACAGATTGGGAAGTAGGGGGTCGCTTTGTATATCATTTCAGAGGTGGCTCAGCTATGTTTGTTAATTTTGCCGACTCAAAAAATGTAACAGCTTACAATCTTACTACCGATGGCTGGGGAGGAATGGGGTTTGTTTCGATTAAAGGTTCTAATTTCAACATACTACACTGCAAAACAATTATGCAAGAGGGTAATTGGATGATGGGAAATGCAGATGGTATTCATATACGGGAGCATGTAATAGGCCCATGGATTGAAAAAAACCATATTCAAGGATTGGGAGATGATGGTGTTGCCTTATATGCACGACCTATTGCTATTGCAGCCTCAAAACCACAAGGTGTCAAAAATGCAGCTATTTGTGAGGAAACTTTCTTCAATTTTGATGTAGGTGACAATGTTTCTTTCTTTGAACCTCAAAAAGGCAAGATATCATTAGAAACAAAGGTAGTAAAAGTAGAAAAACAAAATGATGGTAGGTATAAAGTTTGGTTTAATCACGAATTACCTGATGAAATGATTACAAGTGAAACGATGATGGCCAGTAATGTGTCTCACAGAGAATCAACAGGTCATGTGGATGCTAAGGCAAGCAACCTGAGGCTTCAGGATAGAACTCAAATCTGGAATCGTTCAAAATCGTGTGGTGAATTTGCAATTAGAAATTCACAGTTTACAAATATCAGGAGGTATGGATGTGTATTCAGATCAAAAAGGGGTATAATCGAAAACACTTCCTTCGATGGTTGTTCTTCCAACGCAATTAAGTTTCATAACGAAACACAATGGCCAAACGGACTTTATGCTTCTGAAATAATTATCAGAAATAATTTTATCAAAAATTCAGGGTTTGATAGCAACGCAACACAAGCTGTCATATCCTTCGTTTTTGAAAGGCGCGGTGGAGGAATAGTCGAAAGTATTGGAGCTCGCAATTTATTAATCGAAGGTAATATGATTAATCAATGTCCATCGCCTGCCATAAGTCTCGAATCGACGAAAAATGTAACAATTCGAAGAAACACAAGTAAGAATTCTGAAGGAATTTATGAAACTACTAAATATATAGTGATCCGTTCAGAACACACAAAAATTAATGAAGAACAATAATATGTATACAACTGCACCTAAAAGATGTTTCATTATATTCTTAGTATGTGTCTTTACCATAAACACTATTGCTCAAAATACACGCTGGAGAGCTTTTCGAATTGCAGCTTCACAGTCTCAAAATGAGTCGAATACATGGATGAATTTTCGTGCTGAAGTGAATGTGGAAACAGTTCACGACAAGGCCATCGCAAAAATTGCGACCGACTCAAAGTATTGGTTGTGGATTAATGGCAAAATGGCTGTATACGAAGGTCAGTTAAAACGAGGACCTAACCGTAAAGACACTTACTATGATGAAGTAAATATTGCTCCATATCTTAAAAACGGGAAAAACACTGTAGCCATTCTTACCTGGTATCTTGGCAAAGATGGATTTTCTCACAGAAGCAGTGGTCAGGCAGGACTAGTATTTGAGTGCGATGCGATAGGTTTGTTTAGTGATAAAACCTGGAAGGCCAGAATGGATAAGGCTTTTCAAAAAACGTTGACTGATCAACCAAATTATCGCTTGCCTGAATCTAACATCAGGTACGATGCGCAACAGGGTAATTTCAACTGGGTGCAACCCGACGATAGAACTCCCGGATTCAGAGAAGTAGTAATTCTTGGTGAAGCTGAATCATCCCCATGGAATAAACTGGTTTTACGTCCAATCCCGCAATGGAAAGACTTTGGTATACATAAGTACGTAAATAATCATGAAATACCTGCAGAAGGAACCGGGGAATGGATAAGTTGCAAACTACCCTACAATTGCCATGCACATCCCATGTTGGATGTTGACGCTCCTGCAGGAATAACCATAAAAATCCAAACCGATAATTTTGATTATATGGGATTGGATGTAGCATCTGTACGTGCAGAATATGTAACTAAAGCAGGCCGTCAGCAATACGAATCATTGGGGTGGATGAACGGGCATGTTGTGAAGTACCTAATACCGAAAGGTGTTAAAATTAATGGTTTATCTTATCGTGAAACAGGTTTCAACTGTGAATTTTCGGGTACTTTTAATTGCAGTGATCCTTTTTACACTAAATTATGGAACAAGTCGAGACGAACTCTTTATGTTACAATGCGCGATACCTACATGGATTGCCCAGATCGTGAACGGGCACAATGGTGGGGAGATGTAGTGAATGAAAGTGGAATGGCTTTTTATGCCCTGAGTCCTTCTGCAGCATCAATAACAAAAAAAGGGATTTTAGAACTCATTAACTGGCAACGGGAAGATGGCACACTGTATTCGCCAGTTCCGGAAGGCAACTGGAATAAGGAACTGCCCTGTCAAATGCTGGCAAGTGTAGGCTATTTTGGCTTCTGGAATTACTACCTGAATACAGGAGATAAAGAAACCATTGAAAAAGTATATCCAAGCGTAAAACGCTACCTTGACCTGTGGAAATTGCAACAAAATGGCACCCTTCAAAATCGTGAAGGAGAATGGTATTGGGGCGATTGGGGTCAAAAAATTGACAAGGAACTCCTGCACAATGCATGGTACTACCTTGCCTTAAAAGGCTTCCTAAATATGTCTGAATTGCTAGGAGAGTACGTTCAGGTTGAAAAAACAAGAAAAGCCATGGAGGCATTTAAAAGTGCTTTCAATGACGCTTTTTGGGACAAATCAGGTTATCGAACAACCAATTACGAAGGAATATACGACGAACGGGCACAGGCATTGGCCGTGGTATCTGGTATAGCAGACAAAGAAAAGTATGAAGCTTTACTCAACATCTTTAAAACATCCTACCTGGCAAGTCCATACATGGAAAAATATGTCCTGGAAGCACTCTTAGTGATGGGGGAAGCGGAGTTTGGATTACAACGTATGAAAAAAAGGTATTTTACGATGGTGGAAAAATCACCCTATACCACTCTATATGAGAATTTCAGTACTAATGTTAATATAGGAGGCCATGGGACAAACAATCATGCGTGGAGTGGCGGAGCACTGACCATACTTTCGCAATATGTTTGTGGTCTTTATCCCCTGGAACCAGCTTGGAAAATATTTAAGGTGAAGCCTCAGCTTGGAAATCTGACCTATGCAGAAACCGAAAACGTAACCGTAGCTGGGAAGATAGCCATTAAAGTAGCCAGTAATTATAAAGGATTACAAATAGAACTATCAATTCCAACTAATACTGAAGCTGTAGTTCATATACCTTCTAAATACGATAAAATTTCCATCAACAAGAAAAGAGTTGAATCTACAAAAACAGAAGGAGAAGATCGACTGTTAGTCGTAAATGGCGGTAATTACATAATTGTTGCACGTTAATCATCAAAATGAAAACAAATTATCTACTTTTAAGATTGAATATAATCATCTCGTTTTGTTCCCTTTTTTTTGCTACAACCATCAATGCAAAGACTTGTGCGAAAGTTAAACCCGTTGATTTCAATGATTTGACCATTAAAGGAGAACTAATTACGCGTATTCAAAAGAATTTCGATCGCTTAGAGGAAACAAAATACCAGCCTGATCATGTGTTTCTTGATGACAAGCAATCGGGACACTGGCCAGGAGACACAGAAGGAAGAACAATCCTTGGTCTTATTCAGAACTCTAGATCCTCGAAACGAACACCCCTTTATCTCGAAGAAATAATCCGACGTGTTCCTCAACACCTAAACGCTAAAGGTTATATGGGTAAAATACATCCTGATGGGGTACTCGACGAACAACAATTATCGGGGATTGGGTGGCTTATTCGAGGACTTTGCGAATATTATGAACAGGAAAAAAATCCACAAACTCTTCAAATTGTTAAAACAATAATCGACAGTCTGTTTATCCCGAGCAAAGGGCTGTATTCAGGTTATCCTATAAATCCTGAAACCCGTAACCTCAAAATTGGCGAAGCCATGGGAAATATTTATAAATCTCACAACAACTGGTATTTATCAACCGATGTAGGCTGTGTATTTATCGGCATGGATGGCATTATTCACGCCTACAAACACCTTCCATCAGTTGAACTAAGGGCCGTTATTGATGAGATGGTGAATCGTTTCCTGGAAATGGACCTGCTTTCAATAAAGGCACAGACGCATGCATCACTAACAGCCATGCGCGGACTTCTAACCTATGCAACTTTGACCGATAACTACAGCCTTGTTGAAGAAGTTGAGAAAAGATGGCAATTATACCTTAGTTATGGAATGATGGAGAACTTTGCCAATTATAATTGGTTTCGCCGATACGATGCCGCATCAGAACCTTGTGCAATTGTAGATTCATATATTGTCGCATTGATGCTTTGGGAATTGACACAAAAAGAAGAATATTTACCCTATTTGGATTTAATATATTATAATGCATTAGCGCATGCTCAACGGAACAATGGTGGATTTGGCACAGACTGTTTTAAGACACCCGATAAGTGTCACTTAACTGTTAATCTGCCTGAAGCACATTGGTGTTGTACCATGCGAGGTGCAGACGGTCTGGCCAATGTGGCTCAATCATCCTATTATTTCAACACAAACTCGGTTTATTTTTTACACTTTATCGATAGTGAAGCCATCATTAGACCCTCAAAAGGGAAATCAATAAAAATTAGTCAAAAATCAGAATATCCGTTTAAGGGTAAGATTACATTAAAATTAACAAATATCACAGGCACAGAGAATATTCAACTAAAGTTTAAACTTCCATCACAATGGGTTGACAATCTTAAAATCACACGGAACGGAAAAAAAATCAAAAGTTCTATAGATAAAGGGTTTGTTGTACTACAGCAAAATTGGGCAAACAACGATAGTATCAGCATTATCTTCAATAACAAACTACAGATAGTAAAAGCTTTAAATAAGGAACATTATCCCTGTCCAATGAAAAAAATTATGTTTGGTCCTCTTTTACTGGGAACAAACAAAGGAGTCGACAGGATACTACCTGAAAAAATTAAAGTACAGCAAACGGGCCATTTACAGTTTAGTATAGTTGATACTGATATTCTACTTAATCCTGTTTATCATTTAATGAATCCATCAGTAATTAAAGGCGATGGATATAACAAACAAGTGATTTTTAAAACGGAAATTACAACTAACTAGATTGTAATAATTTATCATTATAACTCAAAAACTGCACAAATTAAATTTTTGATAATTCCGTAAATCAGTAATTATATTACGAGGTAGTTTTTCAAACTAAGAGATACAATTTTAGCAATCCCCAAAATGAAAAAAAATTATCCCCTACTAATAATCGGAATTCTGATTCTTCAGACGATAATAACCAATAAAGTTTATTCTCAAATAATCAATTTTGCTAAGTTCCAGAATCATCCCGATGCCACCCGTGATGTATCGGAGGCTTTGGAATACTGTAGATCTCAAAAAGCAACGAAGCTGGTATTTCCTAAAGGTGAATACCATTTCTATCCCGACTTTGCTGCCGAAAAATATGTTTTTGTTAGCAACAACGACGAAGGTTTGAAACGGATAGCATTCGATTTATCAGGAATGTCAGAATTTGAAATCGACGGTCAAGGTTCGACTTTTATTTTTCATGGATTTGTATGTCCATTTCTTGTCGAAAAGGCAACTAATATTCAATTTCGGAATTTATCAATCGATTTCCAGCGTACTTTTCATTCTGAAGGTATTATCATGGCTACTTATCAGGATAGCCTGGATGTTTGGTTCTCTCCTGCATTCCCCTACAAGGTTAATAATTACCGCCTGGAATTTACTGATGCTAGCGGACTTGTACCCTACCCCTTCAAACATATTCTGGAATTTGACAAAGTACGACGGGAAACCGCATTCCCGGCACGGGATTTTTATTATGCCGACAATATTATTTCAAAGGATTTAGGTAATGGCACTGTGCGTCTTTTCTTAAAAGACATTACAGGAAAGGTAGGCAACACACTCACATTTAACGCCCAAAAGCGAATGATACCTGCTTTTACAGTATCGAAAAGCCGAAATATTTTGTTTGAGAAGGTTAACATTTATCATTCCGGAGGGATGGGTGTTATTGCTCAGCAATCGGCCGATATTACGCTTCGGTCTGTCCGTGTTACCCCATCTCCGGGAAAAAACAGGATGATTAGTTTAACAGCCGATGCAACCCATTTTGTAAATTGCAGTGGGACTATTCTCATGGAAGATTGCTTATTTGAAAATCAGCTCGATGATGCAACAAATGTACATGGTATTTACGTGCGTATTGAAGAAATTCTTTCTCCGGACGAAATAATTGTTAAGCTGGTGCATCACCAGCAGTATGGCTTTGATTTCATTGAACCCGGATTGAAGGTAGAACTTGCCGATCGGACCACACTCATGCCCGCCGATTTCAACACGGTAACGGAAGTGAAAAAGATCAACAAAGAATATTCACGCGTAAGGTTGCAAAACGCGTTATCAAATAAGATTGTAAAAGGCGATCTTCTTTCGGCCGCCAATACATACCCGGTGACTATACTAAGGGGATGCACTATTCGTAATAACCGGGCAAGAGGCGTACTTTTAGGTTCGAGAGCACAGATGCGTATTGAGAATAATTATTTTCACACACAAGGGCCCGCCATTTTACTGGAGGGTGATGGTAATAAGTGGTTTGAACAATCGGGAGTACGCGACTTGCAAATCCGAAACAACGTGTTCGACAACTGCAACTACAACCAATGGGGAACGGGAGTAATGAATGTTATGTCGGGAATTCAGAAACGGGATCAAAGCACCTATAATCAGAACATCCTTGTAGAGAATAATAATTTCATACTCAATGCACCTACTATTCTGAATTTATTTAGTATCGACGGACTGATTTTTCGTAGCAATACAATTACCATGGATAGTGTCAGCTATAAGGTGCAACCAAAAACAAAAGATCGATTTGTAATTAAAAATTCTATAAATATAAAAATTGAAGAATAATTATTAAGGAGATAAACTGTTACTTTCTATGATTTTGTAATCGTTTACATTAAAAAACCTCACGTTGTAAACGATTACAAGAAGGAATTTAAGCAATCAAGTAATTCTTTCTATTCACATCCACTAAATTTGAACTGAATTAATAATTCATCTCACAATCAGAAATTTGCACTGGTCTGCATTGAGATTTCAGTTAAAAAATTGCATGATTTTTTACCATAACACAACAGTTAAAAGTTCTACTTATGAAAAACATTTTACTTTTTATTAGCCTTATGAGCGTTGTTGCGCTCCAGGCTATCGACAACAATGTGGAGCTGCTGGCGAACGCCGATTTTAGTAATCCGGAATTATTTGCTAATCAGGCTGCTCTTACAACCTCCGACACGCCGGGTAAATGGTTTGCCGGAAATGTGGCCCAATT
>JANJXE010000497.1 GCA_024709185.1 Paludibacter sp. | reverse complement strand
CCTGGCGAATAGGCTCTTTTACCTTAATAATCATTTCGGCGATGGCAAAAACATCTGCAGCGCTGTGGAGTATAGATGCTCCGGCGGTAACATAACTTTCGTCTGAAAATCCGCTGTTCGTTCCTGCTGAAGTTTCCACATAAACAGTATGCCCGTTTTTTACTAAACTAAATACTCCCGAGGGAGTTAATGCAACACGGTTTTCGTTGTTTTTAATTTCTTTTGGTAATCCGATGATCATATATTTTTTAGATTTAAGAGGATAAATTGAATCATTTTTCCGGCAGTAAAAGTAAAAAAAATCTGTCATGAATTTATATAAATGAGAAAAATATACCGATTTTTTTTTGAGTGCTTACGAATTGAATTTTTAACGGGTTATATCAACAGAAAATTAAATATTTTAAACGTAGATACAAAAAAAACCGTAACTTTGCACCGCAAAAAAAAGATTGAAAAATCATCCGGTTTTGATAAGAACACACCATTATATTTTTACGTAATATGAAGAAGCATAATTTTAATGCGGGACCGTCGATACTGCCTCGCGAAGTGATTGAAAAAACGGCGAGTGCTGTATCCGATTTTAACGGATCCGGACTTTCGATTCTCGAAATATCGCACCGTGCCAAGGATTTTCAGCCAGTTGTTGATGAAGCAGTAGCCTTGTTTAAGGAGCTCCTGAACATACCCGAAGGCTATTCGGTGTTGTTTTTGGGGGGTGGTGCCAGCCTGCAGTTTTGCATGGTTCCCTTCAACCTGCTTGAAAAAAAAGCAGCTTATCTGAATACCGGAACCTGGGCCAGCAAAGCGCTGAAAGAAGCAAAAGGATTTGGTGAAGTAGTGGAAGTGGCATCGTCGAAAGCCGACAACTATTGTTACATTCCTAAAGGCTATTCAGTTCCTGCTGATGCCGACTATTTCCACATTACAACCAACAACACTATCTTCGGAACCGAGATTCTTACCGATATAGATTCACCGGTGCCTTTGGTTGCCGATATGTCGTCGGATATTTTTTCCCGCCCGATTGATGTTTCGAAATATGCAATGATATACGGTGGAGCACAGAAAAACCTGGCACCTGCTGGTTTAACATTTGTAATTGTGAAGAATGATAGTTTAGGCAAGGTGTCACGTTATATTCCCACCATGCTGAACTATCAAACGCATATCGACAATGGTTCGATGTTTAATACGCCACCTGTACTTCCTATTTACAGTGCCATGGAAACCCTGCGCTGGATTAAAGCTAACGGAGGTGTGGAAGGCATGGAAAAACGCAATGTCGCTAAAGCTGATTTGTTGTATGCCGAAATCGATCGCAATCCGTTGTTTGTGGGAACTGCGGCTAAGGAAGACCGTTCGCGAATGAACGTTTGCTTTGTGATGAAACCTGAATATGCTTCTCTCGAAGCCGATTTTCAGAAATTTGCCACCGAAAGAGGAATGGTGGGTATCAAGGGTCACCGTTCTGTAGGCGGTTTCCGCGCATCTATCTACAATGCTATGGAAATCGAAAGTGTGCAGGCGCTTGTTGATAGTATGAAAGAATTTGCCGCTATACATTCAAAATAAGCGAATATGAAAATATTAGTTGCAACCGATAAGCCTTTCGCACGCGTTGCGGTGGAAGGAATCAAAAAAGTGATTGATGAAGCCGGTTTTGAGCTGGTAATGCTTGAAAAGTACACGCAGAAACAGCAATTGCTGGATGCAGTATCCGATGTGAATGCAATTATTATTCGGAGTGATATAATTGATGCAGAGGTAATTAAAGCTGCACCGCAGTTGAAAATTGTGGTTCGAGCAGGTGCAGGATACGATAATATTGATCTCGAAGCTGCTACAGAAGCCGGTGTTTGTGTGATGAATACACCTGGTCAGAATGCAAATGCAGTTGCCGAACTGGTTTTCGGAATGCTGATTTATGCTATTCGTAATTTCTATAACGGTACATCGGGAACAGAATTGAAGGGCAAAAAGCTGGGAATACATGCTTACGGAAATGTAGGTCGCAAT
>JANJXE010000151.1 GCA_024709185.1 Paludibacter sp. | reverse complement strand
AATCCTGCTATCGTAAGCTCTGATTATACAGGTATTATCGAGGTTGTTTACGATGCTTCGTTGGGTACAGGAGGCTTAAAAGATTATGCCGGAACCGATGTATATGCTCACACAGGGGTAATTACCAACGCCAGCATGAGCGATTCGGACTGGAAACATGCACCTGTCTGGAAAGACAATAGTGCCAAGTACCTGTTATCGAAACTGGGCGGCAATAAATGGAAGTTATTGATTACCCCCAATATGGCAGGTTATTACAACCTGACTACCGGTGAGGTGGTTAAGAAGCTGGCTTTCGTTTTCAGGAATGGAACAGCTTCACTCGAAGGGAAAGATACAGGTGGAAAAGATATTTTTGTTCCGGTTTATGAGGCAGGGTTGCATGTATCGTTCACTGCCCCTGCCGGCAACCTGAGTGTTAGTCCGGGTACTGCAGTTACCTTTACGGTTTCTTCCACCATAGCAGCCAATCTGGCACTTAATATTGGAGGTTCACAGGTAGTATCCATTCCTTCCACCACCGCCATTGCGTATACGCATACTTTCTCTTCACCGGGCGATATTCAGGTAGTGGCTTCAGCTACTGCCGGAAGTACAACGGTGTACGATACCCTGATGGTAATTGTAAATAGTCCTGTTGTTGAGGAGCCCCGTCCCTCAGGAGTAAAGATGGGAATAAATTACAACAGCCCAACGTCGGTAACTCTGGTGTTACATGCACCTAACAAGCAAAACGCCTTTGTGATCGGGGAATTTAACAACTGGACACCCACCAATGCCTTTCAAATGAAAAAAGATGGTGAATTCTGGTGGATTACACTGAATAATCTTACTCCGGGACATTTGTATGCCTACCAGTATCTGGTAGATCAGCAGGTACGAATCAGCGATCCCTATACCGAACTGGTGCTGGATCCCTGGAATGATAAGTGGATCAATGAACGAACAACGCGTTTCCCTAATCTCAAAGCCTATCCTGAAGGGAAAACTGACGGTTTGGTGGCAACATTCCAAACAAATAAAAGTACTTACCAGTGGGAAGTTCCGAATTTCCAGATGCACCAGCGTGAAAATATGGTCATCTACGAATTACTGCTTCGTGACTTCACCGTTGAGAAATCGCTCGAAGCTGCCATTGGACGTCTCGATTACCTTAAACAACTGGGGATTACCGCCATCGAGCTGATGCCTGTGAATGAATTTGACGGCAACGAAAGCTGGGGCTATAATCCGAATCATTTCTTTGCGCCCGATAAAGCCTATGGGACTCCTGAAATGTACAAACGCTTTGTGGATGAATGCCATAAGCGAGGGATAGCGGTTATTCTCGACGTGGTTTTCAACCATGCTACCGGTATCAACCCGATGGCATCCCTGTACTGGAATTCCATAAGTGGTCTCACCGCTCCGAATAACCCCTGGTTTAACGTGACAGCACCGCACCCATTCAGTGTTTTTCATGACTTTAATCATTCCTATGCGCCTACCCGCGAATATTTCAAACGTGTGCTTCAATATTGGATTCAGGAATATAAAATTGACGGGTATCGGCTCGACCTCACCAAAGGATTTACCCAACGAAGTTCGAACGAGTCGACAGCGTCGCAGTACGACCAGAATCGAATTGATTACCTGACAGAGTATTATCATGCAGCCCGTGATGTGAAACCAGATGTGATGTTCATCCTGGAGCATTTTTGCGAGTACAGTGAAGAACTTGAGCTAGCCAACCGTGGTATGTACCTGTGGCGCAATATAAACAATGCCTATTCGCAGGCTGCAATGGGCTACCAGAGTGACAGTGATTTTAGTGGTATGAGTTCTACTCCGCGTCGCTGGGTGGGCTATTCTGAAAGCCACGATGAGGAACGCAATTTCTTTAAAGCAAAGGAATATGGATTTGGAACGGTTAAAACCGACTCTATTTACCGCGTTAGTCGTGTACCCCTGAACATTGCTTTTACGGTGATGATGCCCGGACCTAAAATGCTCTGGCAATTCCAGGAACTCGGTTTCGATTATTCGATTGATGCATTGGGCGGGCGTACCAGTAATAAACCATCGGCCTGGGGCTGGCTTAACCTTCCTCACCGAAAATCGGCCATGGAAACTTCTTCCAAGCTTATCAACCTGCGCCGGATGTACCCAACAGCCTTTATCAATGGAGAATACCAGACAAATGTTACTTCTGGTGACTGGACCCGTGGTCGACGGATCATGCTCAATCACGCAGATTTGGCGCTGGTTGTGTTGGGTAATTTTAAAGCCGCTGAAACAGCTGAAGCATTTCCAGCCTTCCCAAAAGGAGGAGTGTGGTACAATGTATTAACAGGCGAACAACGTTTTGTAGGAAATGTAAATGAACCTATTGTGTTGCAACCCGGGCAGCTGCTCGTATTTGCCGATCGTCCCATTAACTTTTCGAGCAATGTAGATGTTCCTATAGCTGATGAGACTGCCGTTTTTCCCACGATAACCCGCGATAGGATATACCTGACCAACAGTGGTTTATCCCGGAATATTGAGCTGTTTTCTATTCAGGGTCATAAAGTTGCCAGCTGGAGCGAAACGCAGGAGCTGGACCTGAGTACTTATCCTGAAGGAGTATATTTGTTAAAGCTTGCGGGCGATTCAGGTAGTAAGACTGTTAAAATAATACGAAGTAACTAACTAATTTTTTGTTGAATTGTTTTTAAAAAGGGTGCTCAGCGTATGGGCACCCTTTTTTGCTACAATATAGAATCGCTTTAAATAT
>JANJXE010000124.1 GCA_024709185.1 Paludibacter sp. | reverse complement strand
GGTAGATGGAAATACCACTTTTGGGAATCAAAAACTGTTGGAAGTAAACATCGTTAATTCCACAATAGCTTTCAATGAAGCCAAAACATTAGGTGGAGGATTTTTTGCCAAGGGAACTCCGTATACAGGCACTCCGTCGGCCACCACCAATACAAAAATCAGGTTGAATCATTGTACGATTGCGTTCAACAAAGTTACGACGATGGCAACAGGAAGTACCGGTATTGGTTTTGCCTTTGCTGATGTTACGACCGGTCTTCCGGTAGTGGATGTTCATAATACCATCATTACCAAAAACGAAGTATATGTTGATGAAACCACAAACAAAAACGATGTAAATTTCAATAAATCGGTAGTGGATAGTGTGACCAACAGCATTTTTGGTGTTACATTTAATTTAACAGCTGCTGCATCATCTATCAACAATAAAACCGGGAAGTTTGAAATAGTAAAATTGGCAACTGCATTGAAGAACAACGGAAGTGGTGTACCTGTTTTGCCCATTCAGTCAGGAAGTATTGCTATCGATTCGATTTCAACTAACTATGCAACTTTAGCAATGGATCAGCGGGGTAATACACGTGATTCTCAGTCGGATGTCGGGGCGTATGAATTTAAAAAAGTGCAGTCAATATCAATTAATGCTCCCGGCACCAGCCTTGCATATAACAATGGAAGTCCCGAGACGACGACGATCTCCGTTAGCTATCTTCCACTTGATGCCGATTCTACCTTTTTTAAGTTTAACGTACAGGATCCTACCATTCTTTCGATAAACAATGCAACACGTTTAGCTACACCATTAATGGTTGGTCAGACTTTGGTAAGTGCATATTCGCAGGATATCCCATCAGTAGTGAGCAACCTGGTCGAAATAACAGTAACCAGTGGAACCACTACATCCATTGACAGTAACCCTTTTGAAGGAGAAATCAAACTTCTGGCTAATCCGGTGCAGGATGTGTTAAAACTTTCGAACTCATCTGAAATAACACAGCTAAGTGTTTGGAATTTAGCCGGAATGAATGTATACTCAGGAGAATATGGTAATGGAGTGGATGTGTCGAAGTTAACTGCGGGTAGTTATATCCTTAAAATTAAAACAAAAGAAACCGAAATGAGTCAGTTGTTTATTAAGAATTAAACCCATAACAATAAAGAAATTAAATCGATGCGCAAAATATTTAGTACAATTTTATTGATTCTTGTTACCTGGTCATTAACGGGTCAAACCAGCGACAGCGATATTCTGACTATCATTGAGAAGCACCGCCCACTGAATGGTGGTGCTATACCACAGGATATCAAAAATCGACTGGGAGCTACGCATGCTGGTGGTAAATATTACCTTACCAACGAGCCCTTTATTATCGAGGGAGCCAAAAAAATTGAAGAATTAGGCTTTGGGGTTGTTAAGTTCTTCCTTTCGAAAGAAAAAGGAGAAATGGCAAGCTATCCCTATAATTCAAAGTGGAATTTACCGAAAAATGCGACCTGGGTGGATGTGATAAAACATCCCTATTTTGAGAAGGTACTCGAAATGAATTTCTCGACTGTCATCCTGAATATTACCGATCACGCTGGTCAGCTAAGTTTACAGGCCCCTAATTATAATGCATCTTCGGAGGAAATTTACGAACTTGGTAAATTTCTTCTGACTCGCTACAAGGATCGGGAGTTGACATTTATCATCAAAAATTGGGAAGGTGACTGGGTGTTGAGAGGCAATTTCAAGCAGGACTGGGCTACATATGATGAAAATGCAAAACGACTTCGTGTAAAAAACATGACTAACTGGCTGGAGTCGAGGCAAGCGGCTGTGGAAGATGCCCGTAAGGATGTTAAGAATACAAAAAGCAAGCTCTATCTGGCGGTTGAAGCCAATAAAGTGATGGATTCGATGAAGGGCATTACAGGGGTTGCTAATTCAATTTTACCTAATATTAAAGTCGATATGGTTTCGTGGTCGTCGTACGATGGGCTGAAGAATCCGGTAGATTTTTACAAAGGCATTGAATACCTAAAGAAACAATTGAATCCTACAAAATATATGCAGGGCAAAAAAACGGTGATGATAGGGGAGATTGGTATTCCTGAAAATACGGAAGAAAGTAAAAAGACCGACATTACAGCCCGTTGGGATGCATTAATCGGAGTTTGTCTGGCCCTTGATGTACCTTATGTAGTGCATTGGGAAGTGTATTGCAACGAACCAAAAGATGGTAAGCAAAAACAATTCTATCCGGTGCGTACCGAAAGTGAAATGAAAGGCTTATGGTTGATTAAACCCGATGGTACAAAGGGAATCAGCTGCAATTATTTGCAACAGGTACTTCAAAATGCAGGTGGAAAACTGAATTGATCTGTAAATATACTATCGTAAATTCTTGATTAAAATGAAATTAACGAAATTTGGAGGGAATCCGATATTATCACCTGTAGATGAAAACGACTGGGAAAGCCTTGTAGTATGTAATCCGGCGGCCTGGTATGAAGATGGTACGTTTTATCTCTTGTACCGGGCTGCAGGCAACGATAAAGATCATTTAATACATATAGGTCTGGCGGTTAGCAACGACGGCTTTCACTTTCAACGTGTACAGGATAAGCCGGTACTATCGCCCACTCCTGATAGTTTTGATGCAGGATCGGTAGAAGATCCGCGTGTTGTTAAATTCGGGAATGAATATTACATGACCTATGCCTTTCGTCCGTACCCTCCGGGTCAATACTGGAAATACGAATACGATGAAGTGAAAGCTCCCAAACATGATGAGTTTGCACCGTTGTGTTTGCGTGAGAATATCGGAAATACGGCCCTGGCAGTTTCAAGGGATCTGGTTCACTTTAAGAAAGTGGGCCGGTTGACCGAACCCAGTCTCGACGACCGCGATGTGATTCTATTTCCTGAAAAAATAAATGGGAAGTTTTATATGCTTCATCGTCCGAAAAATTATGTGGGTGATGCTTATGGAACAGAGTATCCGGCAATTTGGATAAAAGCGTCGGACGATCTGATGAGCTGGAACGTCCCCTCGAAATTGCTGCTTAAAGGAGAACAGACATGGGAAGTGAAGGTGGGAGGAAATACACCCCCGATTAAAACCACTGAAGGCTGGTTAATGCTCTATCATGGTGTCGATGCTCAGTTTACCTATCGTGTAGGAGCTTGCCTTCTCGATTTAAACGATCCCACAAAAATATTGTACCGAACCAGCGATTTTATACTCGAACCCGAAACGGATTTCGAAAAAAACGGTTTGTATAAATGGGGAGTAGTATTCCCTACCGGAAATGTTGTTGTCGACGACACTTTATATGTTTATTACGGTGCTTCCGATCAATGGTGCTGTGTGGCAACCGCCAATATTAATGAACTCCTTGATTTTATTAAAGCAAA
>JANJXE010000120.1 GCA_024709185.1 Paludibacter sp. | reverse complement strand
CATTGGTTTGTGGAAATCTTCAGATCGATAAAGCTTCCGTACAGAAGTACTGGATTATTTTTTCTCAGGTGATTCAGTTTAGCCACTTTTTCCCACAGAGCCGCCTCGCGATTATTCCATCCCTCAAAACGCATCATCTTGCGGCAATCGGGATCATTCCCACCGGTAAGGCCAATTTCATCGCCGTAAAACAGAACGGGAACGCCGGGAATGGTAAGATTAAATGCATGAAACAATAACAAGCGATCGTAGGCTGTTGAGTCTGTAATACCAATCTCCCTCTCCCATCCTGCCGCTTTGGCATCTTCCCCAATGGATAAATCGCCTGAAGCATAAGCCATAAAACGGGGCTTATCGTGATTTCCGGAAATATACCCCATCAGGTTATGTTGTCCGTAGTTTTTCAAACTTGAACGCAACACATCCTGCACACGGGTTAAATCACCACTCACGCCCGCAAACGTTGTGTTGGCAATATCATACACATTAAAATCGAATTGTCCGTCGAGCATTCCAGTTGTAAGGTATCCTGCAACCAGGCGTGGACTTCCGTAGGTTTCGCCAATTTGATACAAGGACTTGTCCGGAAACTGTTTTTTAATTTTAAGGGTAAGCATGCGCCAGAATTCCACGGGAACGTGTTTACATGCATCGTGACGAAAACCATCAAGATTGAATTCCTTCAACCAGAAAATGGCTGAATCTGTCATCATCTCCACCACCTCAGGATTGGCAAAATCCAGCGAGGGAAGAAATGTATCAAACCAGGTAGTCAGGCGATGTTCGTCCCACTTCTCTACATTCATGGTACCATCGGGCAGGTACAGCGAAGTTGCATATTCGGGATGACGCTGGTACAACGGATGCAACTCATGAACATGATTGGCCACATAATCGAGCAACACATTCATATTTTTCGAATGAGCTTTGTTAACCAGCGACTTGAATTCATCGTTCGAACCAAAGCGATCGTCCACCTTCGAGGAAGATACCGGCCAGTAACCATGATAGCCCGAGAATTTTGTATTTTTAGGAGAATAGAAACCGAAAGGTTCCTCAGGATTCTGATTCAATGGTGAAATCCAAAGCGTATTAATACCCAGCTTATCAAAATAACCATCTTCAATTTTTTGGTGTAATCCGGCTAAATCACCTCCCCAATAATCCACCTTAGGATGCACATCAGGGCGATTCATGGGGCGATCATTGGCCGTTGAACCATTATTAAAACGGTCTACGAGCATAAAATACATGATCTGTGAATGTGGATCCTGTCTGGTAAGTTGTTTTGAATCATTTACCGGCTTGCCTTTGTGCATCGGAATCAGCACTTCCTTCCCCACTCCATACCGATTGGCCGCCCAAACCCGAAAATAGGAACGTTCCAGCTTAGAAGCTTCGATGGGAATATCAAATGCTAATTCACCTTTATCGCAGCGGATAAAATGATCGGGCAGCCGGTGATTTTGCCAGTACACGGACACTTGCTGAATATCCTGCAAATAACTCAGGTAGATCTTCCGGTTTTCAGATTTTCGGGTAATCAATACCGGTAGTAGTTCTTCATTACCTGGAATCTGAAGTATGGAGTTAAACTTTCCGTAGCCATTATCCACTTTTTCAGGATTACTGACATCGTGGTTCTGTTCGCCATCAATCAATAATTGATACAGATACGTCCCCGGACTCAACAATAGTTCCACTTCGTAAACACCCTGTTCGTTCAGTATCAGATCGGGTGTTGCCGATGCTGTCCAGTCGTTCATCTGACCGGCAATCTGAACCCGTTCGTGCTTTTTATCCTGAGGATTATAGGTAAATAGATACTTCACCTTGTCCGATTTTCGACAGGGAACCGAAAAGGAATTTCCACGAATCCAAAACTGAAGATCGATTAGCGGTTGAGCATCATCTGCCAGCGTTACGTTAAGATTTCGGCGGTTGTTATACAGCGCAATCTCCACTCCATCGCCTTTCACCGTTACCGAATCGATAAGGCTTATATCTGCAATAAAATCTTCAGTAAAAACCGTATTTTCTCCCACTTCCAGGGTTAGCAACGAATTTAGCTTTTGGTTGTTACTATCAGCTGGTGGTACATTCAGCGATGGATTACAGGCTGAAATCAGCAGCACTATCACTGCAAAATGTAAATAAATCTTTGGCATATCCTTACTATTTAGTTAGTTCAAGTATCAGGACCGATTTAGCCTCCACAGGGATGGAGGGGGTTATGGCCAGTACGTTGTTCGTTATAATATCTTTTCCTGTAGAATAGTTGTGAAGCATTTCCCTGAATCTGGCTGTATCGATTGTTTTTTCATCCTCGTTATTATTAACAATCACCATAACTGTTTTGTCGGCATTGTACCTGAAATACACATATATTCCATTCTCGGGAATAAAGTGTTTCATCGCCCCGGTTTGCAGTGCAGGAGTTGATTTTCGATAGCGCAGCAGCTTTTGAAGATAGGAGAATACTCCCTGTTGAGTTGAAGTTCGCTCCTCTTCATTGAATGCATTTACGCTATCATTCTGCCAACCACCCGGAAAATTAAACCGATGACCTTCATAAGACCCCCTTTTACCTCCAAGCATTATCTCGTTTCCGTAGTAAATTTGAGGATAGCCTCTCACAGTGGTAAGCATGGCAAGTGCCATTTTATAGGCCCGCTCATCGTGATTAACCACTTCACTATAGCGATCAATATCGTGATTATCCAGAAAGTTCATTAGTAAATCGGTGCGTGGATAAGCAAAATCGAGAGAGAAATGCATGTAAAAACGAGCCATTCCTTCATTCCATCCATCCCTTTCGGTAAAAGCCTGCTGAAACACATTACCAAGGGGAAAATCCATTACACTCTGAAGTTGCGAATCGAAACCATCCTTGTTGTTATTCCCCGACATAAAGTAGGAAATTTCCTGAGGAGTATTCAGCCAGCACTCTCCCACAACCATCATGGTGGGGTATTCATTACGAATGGATTGAATAAAGCGGGAGGCCGTGGGTAAATCATTGTAGGGATAGGTATCGACCCGCAAACCCGAAATTCCGGCAAATTCGATCCAGAAAATATACACTTGTTTCAGATAGTCGAACAGTACCGGATTTTTCAGGTTAAAATCGGGCATATTCGGAGCAAACCAACCATGCGTGAGGCGGTGCAGGTCTTTTTCCGAGCGATGCGGGTCCATCCAGGCCATCATGCGGTAATTCGAAGAGGTAAACTGTTCCCACTGATTGAACCAGTCTTTGGCCGGCCTGTCCTTCAACCACCAGTGAGCAGTACTGCAATGGTTAGGAACTACATCCAGAATAAGCTTGATACCATGTTCGCGGGCCGTAGTTGCAAGCCGCCGGTAGTCGTCGTTGGTACCCAGTCGCGGGTCAATCTTGTAATAATCGGATGTTCCATAGTGGTGATAGGAATACTGAACATCGTTATTTTCAAACACTGGCGTTGTCCACAAAGCAGTAACCCCTAAATCGGCCAGATAGGGCATTTTTTGAATGATACCCTCTATGTCACCACCATGTCGAGCACCCAGATCCTCGCGGTCAACTCTCTGATGGTAGCCTTCTATTGCATCATTATCAGTATTTCCGTTTACAAATCGATCGGGCATAAGCAGATACACCGCATCAGCTGCCGAGAAACTTTCGCGCATGGCCGATCCGGCTTCCCTTGTTTTTAATTCAAAATCGCGGTTGCAAATCTGATTGTCCTTCTTAATCGAAAATCGCAATATTCCCGGACGGGCTTTTTTTCCTACGTGAAGATAGACAAACTGATAGTTGGGATTATCGGTTAGTACAGAGCGAAGTTTTTTTACTCCGGGATAGCGGAATGTGATTTCTGCCGATGCAATATCGGGGCCGTAAAACATCACCTGTACTACCTCATTTTTCATTCCGGTCCACCAAAACAGCGGTTCTACACGTTGCACCTGCTCAGCTGCAATAATATTT
>JANJXE010000117.1 GCA_024709185.1 Paludibacter sp. | reverse complement strand
GAGAAGTGATTTTTGTATTTTTTGCTTTGTCCCAAACCGTTACCCGCCAATAATAGCGGGATTTATCCTGTAGGTTGTTTATCGGAATTACCGCTATCGGTTGAGAAGTATTTATTTCTTCGGAAATCAAGATGTCTGCTTTCCCCTGATTCAACAGTTGTTTCTCAGATGCAATTTCAACTAAATAGCTATTTTGTTGGAAATTTGACTTACCCTTGAATTGCCATGAAAATCGCGGATTATGTGAATCCACGCCAATGGGTTCGGTTAAAAATTCACATTTCAGGTTGATGATGTGAGTGTCTGCATTAGAAATAAAACAGTAGAGAATAAACAAAAAAAGTAAAGCAGTCTTTTTCATTCTTATTTTCTTTATATAACCCCGGACATTTCTAAAAAGCAGATGTCCGGGGTGTTACTAAATCAACACATTGAAATTATTAATTTGGAGATAAATCAAATGATCGAACGGGTCTAAGTCTGAAGTAATTGATTTTCGGATATGCTGTGGGCTTCTGATTGGCATTCTGGAACGAATGTGCCCAAATACGTGAGAATGTAAATGCACTTGAACTCATGTATCCGGCAATCGGGAGTTTGCCAGGAGCACTTTGAGTGGTAGAGGCTTGAACATTAAATGCTTCGCCACCACGGCCGGCAACCAGTGCAGCTGTGTTAATCGATGTCCGAACCCGGAACATTTCAGTTAATTCATCGATAGAAGGAATATACCAACCGCTATAAGTTGATGTAGAGTCTGTTTTAACTACCAGGGTGTCGCAAAAAATCGCTGCTTTAGCAAACTCTTTTTGAATATTTCGAATACTTTGGGTGTTTGCAGCTCCGGTACCTATTGCTTTTGCCAGCGATGTTGCAGGTAATACAATTCCCTGAGCATTCGTGTGAATACCGAAAATGACTTTAGATAGTTCAGAATCATTAATGTTGTTGGAAGGAGTTGCATCTTTTACAGCACAAACCATTCCTTTCACCGGATTCTTACTGTCGAGCCAGAATACAATTCCACCTTGAGCATATTCGAACAGCCGGGGAGCTGTAACAACATTCACCTTGCCAATTAATTCATCGGGTTGAGTACCACGGCGAAGCAACACATTGTACTCACCTATTGGGGTATTGGCTGCTGGAGTCGATACTGTGATGGAAGATGTTGTAACAGAAGTAGTGGTTAATACCGTAGTACCCAGAATAATCTTATCACCTGTAATAAAGCCAGAACCATAAATGATGAAGGTCAAAGCTTTGCCTTGTAATCCGGAAGGAAGATTGGTAGGTATCGAAACATTGCTGATATAACTGTTTTTCTGATCAGGAGTGGCCGCAATAAAACCCAGATGCAAGTTCGAAAATCCCTGTCGTTTTAACAATATCTGCGACTTTTTACCATCAGCTAAAGTTGGTAAACTGAAGCTTAAATCGGGTAAGGCTGTTTCGTTAATGTTAACTTCTTCAGCAACTCCATTTGTACGTATCACAACTTTATCGCCTGATGTAAAGCCAGTACCTTTTATTGTAATTATTTCACCCGCTTTAGAGTTACCCGCGGGTAAAATAATATTTGAAACTCCGGTTATTGGTTTTCCAAATTTTATTCCACTTAAACTTATAAAAGATGGTTTATATCCCGTTGGAATTGCGTAAACCGGCATATTCGAAAAACGTAATGTGGCGATTCCATCATTCAATCCCGAAGGTACAATAAATCGTGCTTCAGTGTCTGTAATCAAATGTGGAGAAGCACTTAATGCAGGCCGGCTTGGGTCAAAATACAGAGAATCGGTTGAAGAAAACCCAATACCTTTAAGTATTATTTCATCTCCGGCCCCATACATGTCTGTACCCTGTTTATCAATCTTACAATCACTCACGATTATATCATCACCTTCAATGGGTTCTCTGTTGAACGATTCATTTGCAAAAACCGACATGGCGGCCAGTTTTCTTTTAATGATGTATTCATTGTTTCCCCTTTTAACCACCAAATGGTATCTTCCCTCTGGTATTTCGCCTGATGCAGGAACTTTAAATGAAACCGTCCAGCCGGTGATGCCGTTAAAAGGAATTTCTATTGGAATATCTGCCGTACTGGTAGGTGAACTTACAGATCGCAGATATAAGGATACAGAATCGGTTCTGACGATAAAAGTACCTGAAATTTTTATAGTGGTACCCATAAAAATAGCTCTCGGTAATGTATATGCATTTGGATCCGGGATGTCGTTTTCAAGAGGATCTAACGCATTTAACTCACAGCTGATTAGTTGAAATGTGAGGGTGACAAAAGTAATAAGTCTGAATATTTTTGTTATATTTTTCATGATCAAACATTTTTTAATTAATAACCATAATTTTGAAACATATCCTTTTTGTTCAACGACACCTCAATTTGTGCCTGAGGGAATGGATAAAGATAATGTTTGTTGTCGGTGATTACCGGATGTGTTGTTTGATTGTTGGCAGCTGCCGGCACAGCAAGATTGTATTTTTCTAATAACTTACCTGTACGAGCTAAATCAAACCAACGTACATTTTCGAAACAAAGCTCCAGTTTCCTTTCATTTAAAATGTCTTCTTCGGTAATTGTTGTTTTATCATACAAGGGAAGTTCGGTGTATGCGTCCGGCTTACTTTCGTCCCTTGACCGATTCCGAATCATGTTCATACAGTCGGCCGTTAAATCAGTTGCCTGATTATCATTGGCTTTCATTGATGCCTCGGCCAGCATAAGCAACACAT
>JANJXE010000112.1 GCA_024709185.1 Paludibacter sp. | reverse complement strand
TTATCCGACAAAAACTGATAGAGGCAATCGACGATGCTGTGCACGAAGACCCCTATAAGAAAATGATATTGAAGTTCTTCGATGGCTACGAAAGGGAGGTCCGCAAACACATGGATTATGAGAACGACACTGTTTTCCCATATGTATTACAGCTCTGCAACGGAATAAAGGATCCGGCATATAACATAATGGTATTTGAACAAAATCATGAAAATATCGAATCCAAGTTATCGGATCTGAAAAATATTCTGGTGAAATATTTTCCGTCTCAACAGCCCAACTTCCTGCTAAACGAGGTGTTGTTCGACCTTTCGGATTGCGAACTCGACCTCGACCGGCACACCAAGGTAGAGGATTTACTTTTTGTACCACTAACCGAACGTCTGGAAAAGCAGTTTGAATCCAAAAATCCGGAAAGCATCGCACCTGAAAAAAACGAAAGTCTCACCGACAGGGAGATAGAGATTCTTACCTGTGTAGTAAGGGGTATGACCAATAAGGAAATTGCCACCAAACTGTTTCTTTCGGCACATACGGTGATATCGCACCGCCGAAACATTACCCGTAAACTTGAAATTCACAGTACAGCGGGACTAACCATTTATGCTATCGTAAACCGACTCATAACAATAGAAGATATTAAATCGATAATCGAATAATCCATCGTCCATTCAAGGTATGCCGCAAAAACATCTTTACACCTGGTTGTTTTATGTGCTGATGATTGTTTCATTTGTGCTGCTTACCTACGTGCTTTTTAAAAATGCCGAGCGTTTTGAAGTGTATGAACGACCAATTGTGGGTGTTGAATCAACGGTACAGGACGATTACGCAATTTTTGAAAATTCTGTTGTACATAATGTGGCCGAACCTGTGGGCATGTTGCTTATGCAAATAATTGCCATTCTTCTTGTTTCCCGTATTGTTGGATGGTTTTTTATCCGCATCGGTCAGCCAACAGTAATCGGTGAGATTCTTGCGGGAATTCTGCTCGGTCCTTCTCTGTTAGGGTATTTTTATCCGGAAACCTATCAGTTCCTTTTCAATCCCGGATCGCTCGATAATCTATACATTCTCAGTCAGGTAGGGCTGGTACTCTTTATGTTTGTTATTGGTATGGAGCTAAATATAGGGATGCTACGCAATAAAATGGGCACTACCTATGTAATTAGTCATGCCAGTATCATTATCCCCTACTTTATGGGGATGTTGTTCGCCTATTTTGTCTACGAAGAATTTGCATCGTCGCAAACTGACTTTCTTTCCTTTGCCCTTTTTATTGGTATCTCTATGAGTATCACAGCATTTCCTGTACTGGCGCGTATTGTCCAGGAAAAAGGATTGAGTAAAACGCACCTGGGACAAATTGCAATTGCATGTGCTGCATTTGATGATGTAACTGCATGGTCGATTCTGGCAGCTGTAATTGCAATTGCGAATACCGGAAACTTTATGAGTTCGCTTTATACTATTGTATATGCACTTCTTTACATTGGAGTTATGTTGCTGATTGTAAAACCATTTTTACAAAAGATTGGCAAAATATACCGTAATGCTGAAATTCTGAATAAAAATATTATTGGCTTTATCTTTCTATTTCTAACACTTTCATCTTTTGCAACACATATGATTGGAATACATGCACTTTTTGGTGCATTCCTAGCAGGTGTGATATTACCTGAAATTCCTGAATTCAGAAAAATAATTATTGATAAAATCGAAGATGTTGCGCTCACATTTCTTTTACCTCTTTTCTTTGTTTATACAGGATTGCGTACCGAAATCGGACTATTAAACACACCGCATCTTTGGAGCATTACCGCAGTTGTAATCGCATTTGCAGTTTTTGGTAAATTTGTGGGTGGCGCAGTCACTGCAAAAATCACGGGTGAAAACTGGCGTGATAGTCTATCATTGGGCATCCTGATGAACACCCGGGGATTGATGGAGATTGTGGTTCTGAACATAGGCTTTGAAATGGGAATTCTTCCAAAAGAAATTTTTGCCATGCTGGTACTAATGGCACTGGTAACTACATTTATGACAACCCCATTTCTAACATTAATACAAAAAATCTTTTCAAGAAAATCGATACAGGAAGAATACCGCCTTCAAAAAGCACGAGGTGAATTCAGGGCCTTAATCGCGTTAGGAAATCCTGAAAATGGGAAAGCCCTTTTGAATGTTGCCCGTTATTCACTCGATGGAGCTAAGAATATTCTTAAAGTTAAAACACTTCACATCACTCCGGGCACCGATACTAATCCAATCTACGGAGAAGATTTTGCCCGCGAAAGTTTTAAAGGCATCCTGCATGAAGCTGAAAAATTAAAAATTCAGATTGAAACCGAACATAAATTTTCAGATAATATCGAACAGGGTGTTGTCCGATCGGTTAATAGCGAAAATATTGATTTCCTGTTGGTAGGTGCCGGGGTTTCCCTTTCGGGTATCACCTATGTAAGAAATCAATCGTTTGTTAGTAAAATCCCTTATTTAAATCGCTTGCTAACCACTGTAAATAAATCATCCCGCGAAATTTTCTATCCCGGATCGTTGATAAAAGATAAAACGAAGTATTTTGTTGAACAAAGTAACTGCAGCGTTGGTATTTTTATCAACCGAAATTACCATTCGCTAAAAGAAGTGATGGTACTTGTACAGGATGAAAAAGATGATTTTTTGATTCGCTATGCTCATCGCTTATTAAAAAACGATCCTACTATCCATATTACTATTTATGATGAGGATAAACGTATCCAATCAACAAGCGAATTCCGGAACTCATATCACAATCTAAGTCAGCACTTTTCCGGCTCAGTAAAAATAGTTCAGAACAACCGGAACTACAGCCAATTCAGCCGTTACGACCTGATGCTGGTGAGCTACCCTGTATGGAATCAACTGACCCTGATTAATAGCCCTAAACTTGAAAATATTCCTTCTACGCTTATCATTAACAAAAAAGAAAGCCGGTTTTCGAAGGAATAATCGATATGCACTGCACCAACAGAATATTTATTCAAAAACAATTCATTAACCTTATTTAACTAACTAATTTTTTAAGTATTCAGCTATTCTTTCTGATTGAATATAAACATCTTACTAATTTATTAATCAATCCGTGTACGCACACGAATCGATTTGCATTTTTCAGTTCAACAAAATATCGTACATTTGCAGTCCGAACAGCTGTGTGCGTACACGGCTATGGCCTATGCGTACCAAACAAGACAAAAACAGCAACAACATTCGACCAATGAAAAACCTACATGACAGAAATGTGTATGCGAAAATAATACTAAAGTGACACATGAAAGAAAGTGACAAAAAATACCGCATAAAAGACATTGCCCTGCTGGCTGGTGTATCGGAGGGTACAGTAGACCGGGTACTACACAACCGTGGCGAAGTATCCCAAAAAAGCAAGGAAGCGATACTGAAAGTGCTCGAAGAAATCAACTACTCTCCTAACCTGCTTGCAAGGTCATTAGCATCTAAAAAACATTATAACTTTATCTGTCTGATTCCTTCGTTCCAGCCGGGTGAATATTGGGAGTTAATTGAAAATGGATTCCGGCAGGCTGGAAAAGATTTTTTACAATACAATATTCACATCGACATTCGGTATTTTAATCAGTTCGACAATAATTCTTTCAAATTACTTACCAATGACATTATAGGCCGGCAACCCGACGCCGTCATTATCGCTCCCATTTTTCGGGATGAAACGCTGGTACTGACCCAAATGCTTCAAGCGGTTGAAATTCCTTTTTCCTATATCGATTCTATAATTGAGGATTCAGGGTTTACAACCTACTATGGCCAAAACTCATTTCAAAGCGGATATGTTGCAGCGAAACTTCTTGTAAACGACTTACCCGAACACAGCAAGGTGTTAATTCTCCGTACCAAACGACAAGGATCGATGTCGAATCAAACTTCTTCCCGCTACGAAGGATTTATGGCTTATTTGCATGAACACAAAGCACTTTCGATTCAATTTGTGCATGCTGAAATTAGTTCTACGGAAGATTCATCAAATCTTGAAAACATTAAAAATATTTTTAAAGAAAATCCGGAGATCAATGCTGCGATAACCTTTAATTCAAAAGTTTACAGACTTGCCAATTATCTTAAACAGTTAAATTATCATTCGATCCGGCTCATCGGTTACGATCTTCTAAAGAAAAATGTGGAATACCTGAAGCAGGATGTTATCTCTTATCTGATTGCACAGAGCCCGGGAAAACAAGCATACTTTACCGTACGCGATTTATGCAATAAGCTTATTCTAAAACAGGAAGTTAATAAAATAAACTTTGTTCCGGTCGATATTCTGATCAAGGAAAACATTAACGACTACATTCAATTCAGAGAAAAATTTTAATCAATATAACAGGAAATCATGGAATTAGGAAAAATCAGTATCGGCATGGGCGATCGTTTTGCTCATCAGGGTGTTGCCCAGTTGCGAGCCATCGTAAAAGCCAATCAGGCAGGTTATGACATAAGTCCGGTGTGGAACAAATCAAATCGCGAACATACTTATGTACATTCGCATCCTGCCGATGTGCGAAAAGAAGCGGATGACGCAGTTGCTACGCTTGCATTTCAAGGAAAATACTTTGTAGATGCTGATCACATCAATTTGTCAACTGTGGCACCATTTGTCGAAACATCCGATTTTTTCACCCTCGACGTAGCTGCTTTCATTGGCAAACCCAGCCCTGAAGCTGAAATTGAAAAATTTGTGGAATCCTGCTCTGCCTACGTGGGTAAACTCGTTATCCCCGGTATTGCTCAGCCGATTGTTGTGACACGCGAACTTATCGTTGAAATCGCCTCAAAATTTCTGGCTGCAACAGAGCAGGCTGCTGAAATTTACAACTACCTTGTTGAGCAGAAAGGCAAAGGGAATTTCATCACTGAAGTTTCGATGGATGAAGTCGAAGAACCTCAAACTCCTGTTTATTTGTTTTTTATTTTGAAAATGCTGGCTGACAAAGGAGTTCCGGCGCAAACAATTGCCCCTAAATTCACAGGTCGATTCAACAAAGGAGTTGATTACCGTGGCGATCTCAACCAGTTTGCTCGTGAATTTGAAGAAGATATCCTGGTGATCGACTATGCTATCCAGCAATTTGGACTTCCTTCCGAACTTAAACTCAGTGTACACTCGGGAAGCGATAAGTTTTCGATTTATCCGATTATGGCATCAATCATTCATAAGTACAACAAAGGGCTTCACCTGAAAACAGCGGGAACTACCTGGCTCGAAGAAGTAATTGGACTGGCATTGGCTGGTGATGACGGACTGGAAATGGCCAAAGAAATTTATGCAGGTTCATACAATCGTCGTGAAGAACTTTGTGCTCCTTATGCCGACGTTATTGATATTGATCCTGAACGTCTGCCATCGGTGGAGGAAGTGAATAGCTGGACGGGTGAAAAACTGGCAAATACACTTCGTCATATTCCGGGACATCCCGATTACAATTCCGATTTCCGTCAGCTGATTCATGTTGCTTACAAAGTCGCCGCTGAAAAAGGAGAGGCTTATTATGCGATGCTAAGAAAACACAGCAATATCATTGGTTCCTGTGTAGAAGAAAATATCTACGAGCGCCATTTAAAACGTTTATTAAATCTTTAAAATTATAAAAGGAATGAGAAACTTATTCGACATTAAAGACCGTGTCATGGTATTGACCGGAGGTAGCGGAGTTTTAGGAAGCTGTATGGCCGAATACCTGGCGGAACAGGGCGCAAAAGTAGCTGTATTGGCACGAAACAAAGAGAAAGGCGATGCTCTGGTAGAGGGTATCCGTGCAAAAGGGGGCGAAGCAATTTTCCTTCAAACGGATGTAAACGACCGCGCTATTCTCGAAAAAAATGCAGAGGTTATCGTTGCCCGTTATGGTCGTATCGATGTATTGATTAACGGTGCCGGGGGTAATATGCCCGGAGCAACCATCGGTCCTGATAAAACCTTATTCGATCTGAATATTGATGATTTTAAGAAAGTGGTGGATCTGAATCTTTTTGGGACTATCATCCCAACCATGGTATTTGCAAAAGTGATGACGCAACAGAACAAGGGAAACATCATCAACATCTCTTCCGAATCCGCTATTCGTCCGTTGACCCGTGTAGCAGGTTATGGGGCTGCCAAAGCTGCTGTCACTAACTTCACCAAGTACCTGGCTATCGAGATGGCAACCAAGTTCGGAGAAGGTTTTCGTGTGAATGCCTTTGCTCCGGGATTCTTTATCTCAGAACAAAACCGGGCTTTGCTTACTAACCCCGACGGTTCGCTGACCGCACGTGGGCAGTCTATAGTGTCACACACTCCGTTTAAACGATTTGGAGAACCGGAAGAACTGCTTGGAACGCTGCACTGGCTGGCAAGCGATGCCTCCAAATTTGTAACCGGAACCCTGACGGTAGTAGATGGGGGATTTGATGTATTCTGTGTTTAATATTTACCCTTTATGAGTATCAAATTAAAAGAAAACGCATCGTACTCGCTGTTGGTTGCCAGCAGTATGGGAGTACGCATTACTCCGCTGAACGGACAACCTGTTCACACCAGTAAAACATTTGAAATGCAGGCAACCAGTGCCGAAACCAATGTTGCTAACATTGCTTCATCACTGGGACTTCCTGTAAAAGTACTTACTACCTTTGTTAAAGAC
>JANJXE010000109.1 GCA_024709185.1 Paludibacter sp. | reverse complement strand
GGTCAACACATTATTAAATCTAACCGGAGATTTGGTGTGTGATGGAGTTATTACGCAGGGTGATACAAATAGTACGAATGCAAATTTTCAATTTAATTTGACAAAAGAGGTTACAAACATCTCCGGGAATGGCTATTTTAGAACTAAGAATATAAAAATCAGTTCGTTAGAAGCTAATAGAATACTGAATTTTGCTCATCAGTATACCGTTTGCGACGAAGACTTTTTTGTGAATTCAACGTATGTAACCCGGTTGAATATCACTGAAAGCGCATACATCAATGTGAAGCGAAATTTTGGCATCACCGGTAAAGAATTTAATTCACTGCTGGCAACTACAGCGGTTAACTGTAGCCTTAAAGGAGTGGTTGTTGCTAAAAATGTGTGGTTGGTTACTGTCAATTCCAGCACCGGAAGTACATTGCATATCGACACATATGGGGCGCTCACAGCAGGTTCGTTTAATAACAATAATACAAGCCTGAAAAATAAGAACGGTGGATTTCAATTGTTGGTAGACTCATTAGCGACACTTCGACGTGCCAGGGGTAGCAACAACCCTCTGGAATTAAGTGCCAACGATCCATCATTAACGATAACACAGCATAAGCAGTGCCGAATAACAGGACTGGATATGCTCACATTTCCGACAGCTTCAGGATTATTATCAGCTCTCAATCCGTTGAAGCCCATCAATTCGGAACGTCTGGAACCCGAATTTGCATCTGTATATTCAGCTTCTCATATTGCAGGCTGGTATCATTTAACCAGTTTGCCGTTTTTGGAAGAGGGAGTGGCTGCCATGAAGCAATTTGGCACCACATCCATAAAGCTTGCTTTTAGTATTCTAAAAAACAAACCTTTTGAGAACTATCCATTTAATCATACCTGGGCCGATTATTCCAATCTGGTGGAAATGGCCAAAGACCCCTATTGGGTAAAGGTATTTAGTGACACGCATTATAAAACCATTACGATGTGGGTTACCACCCGCAATATGAACGGTACAAGTGCCTTTAAAAGCGGGGCTCATATAGGGAACCGAAAATACATCGATGAAGAGAATCAGTTCTATGAACTGGCAAAGCACCTGATCACTACCTATCCTGATAAAGAATTTGTCTTTCAAAACTGGGAAGGAGACTGGATGTTAAGGGGTTCTGGAGTTTTATGGGAGGATAATCCATCGCTTATACCCGATAATGTGGGAATTCAGTTTGAAGGTATGCGCCGGATGTTTATGGCCCGTCAGCGGGGAGTGGAAAGAGCACGCAGGGAAGTGAATGGTACCGGAAGAGTACTGTTGGCAGTAGAAGTTAACAAACTCTTTTCGTATAAGAATGGTGCTTACAGAACAATGATGGAGTTAAACACCCCGTCGCTTACTGCCGATTTGCTGCCACATTGCCGATTGGACAGGGTTTCCTGGTCGTCGTATGATGGAATTTGGATCAACCAGCTGAATAATTTTCCAATCGGATTAGCGAATGGAATCGACATTTTGGCTTCTTATCTAAATCCTACCTATTACAATACTAAATTTCCTGTAATGCTTGGTGAAATCGGTTTTAATGAAAACAAACCATATAGGCCAAATGGTCTGACTGACGAATTGTTGAATGACTTTTATGAGCGGCTGGCAGCCCTGGCACGGTATAAAAACCTATCTGCTTATTATTTGTGGAATTTATATGGAAGTGGAGAGCAAAATGTTACGCTCGAGAAAGGGGTGGAATATACTGCAGCGTATCTGACACCCTATTTAGATGGGAAATGGGTCATCAAACCCGATGGTACATTGGGCTTTTCAGGTCAAAAATATCTATCATTCAAAAATAAACTTTCACCGGTATCCTCTCTAAATCAACCAGATTATTCCGGAAAAATTCAACTTATTAATAATACTATCATCATCGACAGTGAATTAAGGAACAGTACGTTCACCATTCGATCTGTAAACGGGAGTATACTTAAGCAGTTTTCGAATAAAACTGAAGTTGATATTTCAGAGTTTCAGCCTGGATTCTATATTTTATCGTGTGACCATAAAGAAAAACAATTCGCAATAAAATTTTCCAAGTATTAATCAACAAAATTTTGGAGTTATGAAAAAATGTTTTACCCTTCTTATTGCACTGGCTGTTGGTTTTTCGACCCTCACTGCCGCAGTTACATTTAAAGTAAGAAACAATCCGCAAGCCGGCGAATATGCATCTATCAAGGAAGCTTTGGTGAATTGTGCCACAACCAATGTATTATCCGAAAGAGATACAATTGATGTTTTGGGTATATTTACCGACTCAGTTCGGATTAACAAATCGGTGGTCATCAAAGGTCACGGTTGGGACCAAACTATTTTACAAAGTTACGAAACCAAACCAACAACTGCGCCTACCAATGATAAGAAAAGCGTAGTAATTATCAACAGCGGAGCTTCCGTTCACTTGATGAATCTCCAGGTTCGTCACGGAAATTCATACATTCAGGGAGGTGGTATCAGAGTGGATGCAAATGTGGGTGGAAAAGTAGTGTTGGAAAAACTGAAAGTAAGTGATAATTTCTCTTCCCAACATTCAGGAGGTATAGCTATTATTGGATCTAATGTTGAGGTGAAGGATTGTTTTATTACGGGCAATCGTTCGGCTGCTGTGGGCGGCGGCGGTATGCAAATCGTAGCAAACAATGCCGGAGAGGATAGCAAAGTGTATGTAACCGGTTGTACAATAGCAAATAATACTACAAGTGCTGCCACAGGAGGTGGATTGGCTGTGGATGGAAACGGTACTTTTGGGAATCAAAAGAAACTGGAGGTATATATTGTTAATTCAACTATTGCGTTTAATGAGTCGGCAACAACTGCCGGAGGATTCTTTGGTAAAGGTGTGGCGTATGTTGGAACTCCCAGTGCAAATACCAATACTAAAATCTGGCTAAACCATTGTACCATCGCATTTAACAGCGTTACTACATTATCGGCTAATACGCTTGGAGTAGGGATTTCGTTTGCCAATGTGACAGGTACTGCCGGAATTCCTGTTTTTGATATGCACAATTCCATTATCACTAAAAACAATGTTGCAGTGGATGCAACAACCAATAAAAACGATGTGAATTTTAATAAGGCATCGCTTGATAGTGTTACCAATTCCATTTTTGGTGTAACCTTTAACCTTTCTACCGCAGCGACCAACTTGTCGAATAAAACAGGAAAATTTGATATCGTTAAATTAGATACTGAATTAAGAAACCGGGG
>JANJXE010000097.1 GCA_024709185.1 Paludibacter sp. | reverse complement strand
AGCAATTGGTATGTTGAGCCCTTGTATCGTTACATTACCATTGCATGGATGAAATTCGGCTTTTCGACACAACACCCCATCGAAAAAGTAGTTTATTAGTCAAAAGTCAGGAATTGTCGAATCAATTTATCATCTATCATTAATCATTAATCATTAAAATATTGCTATCTTTGCAGCGTTTTTTTGTAAAAATTTGACGATTTGTAACCATTAATTTGTCCGTATGACCACTGCTAATCCCTTTTCTGAACCTGCCGAAGCCTTTCCGTATACGCCTCCAACCGATGAAATTCGTAAAAAATACAGTGAGATTTTTGAGCTCAAAGAAGCATTGAATGTGCCCTTTCCCAAGTTGATGTTCGATAAAGTGGTGGCGTTTATTATTCTTGTGTTTTGTCTGCCAGTTATTCTGTTACTTCTTATCATCAATTTTCTGGAAGGTGTGTTTATTCCTGAAAACAGGGGACCGCTGTTTTTCTACTACAATGCGGTAAGTGGCGGTAAGGTGTTTAAAAAATGGAAGATACGTCTGATAAAGGAAAAATACATTGATAAGGAATTGCAGGCCAAAGGCGACTGGCATGCCTATAAAAAAGAATGGATGCCTGAAGCGCGCACCTATCTGGGTGCTTTTGTGAAAAAGTTCTACCTCGATGAAATTCCGCAGTTCTACCTGGTTTTGAGAGGTGATATGTCACTGGTTGGTCCACGTCCGCTGGCCATTCACCATTACGAGCGCGACCTGGCACAGGGAAATGTAACCCGTAAATTGATTCGAGGTGGACTGCTTGGTTATGGTCATGTACGAAAAGGAACTCCCGATTTTGGGAAGCCGGAATTTGAATATGAATATGTGTATCGTTACCTTCATTATTCCCCATTTCAGCTGTTGCTTACCGACCTCTATGTTATCTGGAAAGGTGTGGCTGTGATGGCTAAGGGTGGAGGCCACTGAAAATCCTTTGTTTAAACAATAATTCAGCTTTCGATACGTTGTAAACTAAGATGTGTCGATACCAAATAAAAAAAACACTACAAGCGTGAAAAAAATATTAGTAAGTCTGGTATTGCTGGCAGTACTGATGAGTTGCCGTATGAGCGAGAATGTGGCGTATTTCAGGCCTTCACCAGTTGCAAATGCGGATAAAAGCGAGTACCCGGTTCCCGAATCCTCAATAAAAGTTGGTGATTTGCTGATTATTACCGTCAATTCGCGCACTCCTGAAGCTGCCATGCCCTTTAATCTTCCCCTTTTACCATCGGTGAATATCAACAGTTATTCATTTTCAGGGGGAGCTAATGTGTCCAGTGGAGTAAGCGTTCAGAATTACCTGGTAGATACTGAAGGAAATATAATGTTTCCTGTCCTGGGAAAAATTCATGTGTTGGGTAAAACCAAAAATCAGGTGATGGAGATTATTTATAATGCAATCCATCCTGAATATATAAAAGACGAACCAACGGTTTTGGTTCGTTTTGGAAATTATAAAATATCGGTAATCGGTGAAGTCAACCGACCCGGAAATTTCTTTATTGATAACGAACGGGTATCAGTAATCGAAGCATTAGCGTTGGCTGGTGATCTTACCGTTTATGGCCGGCGCGATAATGTACTTTTAATTCGTGAAAACGGAGGGCAGCGCGAATTGATTCGTCTCGACCTCAGGGATGAGAATCTGATTAATTCCCCCTGGTTCTACCTGCAGCAAAACGATGCGCTGTATGTTGAGCCGAATGATCCCAAAGCTCGCTCCTCGAAAATCAGTTCAGTGGAGTCTTTGTCGATTTCTGTAGTAGGAACATTGATTTCGCTGACTTCCCTGCTCGTGAATATTTTAAATAAATAATTGACAGAAAGTGTCGTACTTAATACGAACACTTTCTTTTTGTTATAGTCCTGTTATACAACACATTGGTCGGTTCGTTATGTAACCGACCGTGCTTTGCTGTCTTAATACACTACAAAAAAATTACATAGTATGGTGCAAAATAACCCGATAAACGGTACTGCTCAACAATTTTCGCAACCCGCATTTAAAGAAGTCTCAAATCTGAGAGACGTACTGGAAAATTACCTGGTTTACTGGAAGTGGATTGTTGCTGTAATGGTACTTTCACTCGTTGCTGCTGTGTTTTTCCTAATGACTCAGGCGCCTGTATTTGAGTTTAAAGCCTCTGTTTTGATTATTGACCCGAAGAGTCAAATGAACGAACTGACCATACTCAATGAATTGAAAGAGGTTGGTCTGAATACCAATACCAAGCTGGCTACTAATGAGGAAAAAGTGTTGAAATCCACTCACCTGATGAAGTTGGTTGTTGGAGAACTAAAACTTCACACTACCTATTCGCGGAAGATCAGTTTGCACTGGGAGGATATGTACAACGAATCACCTTATTTGGTCACCCTTAGTGAAGAAGGCTATACAGCACTGAAGGACGAAATGGAGTTCACTATTACAAAAAAAAACGGAGGGTATAGTGTTCACGGAAAATACCTTAAAGAAAAAATTGTTGCCGATATAAAGACTTTCCCGGCTACCATACCAACTCCTGTGGGAGAAATGGTGATCGAAAAGATGGATGATTCTGCTTATAAAGATATTACGACCAGAGTTACTATTCAGAATCCCGTTCAGGCTGCAATCTGGTTAGCCAATTCGGGTGTTAAATCCGAAATTGATAAAAATGCCGACGAAATACGTTTAACGTTTCGGTCGAACAATATTCAAAGAGGACAGGATGTGTTGAAATCACTCATTCGCTTGTACAATCAGGATGCAGTTGATCAAATCACTCAGTCGGCTGCCTTTACATCGGTATTTATCGATAACCGTCTGAAGCTTCTCACTTCTGAACTTTCTGATGTTGAGCAAAAAATCGAAGACTATAAGCAAACGAACGAACTTACCAATATAAATTCGGATGCTGAGATGTTCCTGTCGAATAACCTGCGCTTAAATGAAGAATCGTTGCAGGCTGAAATTCAGTTACAGCTCATTGAATTTATGGAGCAATATGTGAAAAATCCGATGAATAAGGATCAATTGATTCCCGATCTCGGTTTAAGTGATAAGGGCCTCATGAATGTGATCAATGAATACAACATGTTGTTACTTGCCCGCAAAAAAATTCAGGAAGGGACTTCAGATCGAAACCCTGTGCTCGTATCGATGAACCGCCAGATCGATGAAGCTCACAAAGCCATTCAGACGAGTATCGCAACTTCCAAAAAAGGTTTTTCCATGAGTGCCCGGAAAATAGCAGATAAGAATAGCCAGTTCCGCGGGCGATTACGCGATATTCCACGTCAGGAGCGGGAATTTGTGGAAATCAAACGTCAGCAACAGGTGAAGGAAGCACTGTATGTATTTCTGCTCCAAAAGGGAGAAGAGGCTCAAATGAGTATGGCAGTGGCAACCAACAAGGCTCGTCTTCTGAACGAACCCGATGAGGCACGTAAGGTTGCACCACGTACCATGGTGGTATTTGTAGTTTTTCTGATGGTAGGTTTTCTCCTTCCCGTATCGGTCATATTTTTGCAGAACCTCTTTAACACCCGTGTTCGCAATCGTTCCGATATCGAACGCATTTCCAAATTGCCAGTACTTACTGAGCTTGCCCACAATAAAAATAATGAAACAATTTTCGATCATCATTCCAACGAAATACCAAATGCCGAATTATTCCGCCTGCTGAGAGCCAAACTCCAGTTCCTGCTGGGAGCCGAAAACGATAAAATTGTGTTGGTCACTTCTACTCAGCCCGGCGAAGGTAAAACCTTTGTGAGTGTGAACCTTGCCATTAGCCTGGCAATGCTTGATAAGAAAGTGATTCTTGTAGGTCTCGATCTTCGTAAACCAATGCTGTCAAAGATTTTAAATATCAGCAACGAACAAGGTGTCACCTCCTACCTTGCAGGTCAGGTGAACGATTATCATCCCCTTGTTGAACGTTCTGAGGCTTATCCTAATTTAAATGTGCTCACTGCCGGTATTATTCCGCCCAACCCCAATGAATTACTTATAAGCAAGCGGTTTGATACTTTATTCGAGGAACTTCGTAAGGAGTACGATTACATTGTGCTCGATACATCGCCTGTAGGAGCTGTATCAGATACCTATCTGATCGACCGTGTAGCCGATGTTTGTCTGTTCGTTTGCCGTTCCGATTATTCGGATACCCGCAATATTGATTTCATCAACCGACTGGATGCGGAAGGCTCGCTCAATAGAATATACCTCATTATCAATGATGTGAATTTTGAATCTCACCGATATACCTATTATCGGAAATATGGCTACGGCTATGGCTATTCATATGGTTCACCGGCAGAGGCCAAAGACGGAAAACTGAAATAAGGTCCGGGGCTGATGAGTCTTCGCAAAACTGCTGTCAATGGGATTAAATGGACCGGACTGATTACACTGTTTCAGTCTTTGTTCCAGCTGGTTCAGGTTGCCATACTTGCCCGCATATTGCCACGCGAAGCCTTTGGATTGGTTGCACTTACTCTGATGGTAGTTAATTTTACCACCATGTTTATGGACATGGGTTTGAATGCTGCCATCCTGCATCGGCAGAACTCCACCCGCGAAGAATACAGTAGTCTGTTTTTTCTCAGTCTGTTGGTTTCGTTCCTGCTCTATGGTTTGTTGCTTCTTGCAACACCGGTAGTTGCCGACTTTTATCAGGAAGAACAGTTAACTAAATTGATTCCGTTGCTTGGCTTGAATGTGATTTTTATGGCCCTGGGTCGCCAACACCATACTGTATTACAAAAAGAATTTAAATTCGAATCCATTGCAAAGGCCTCTCTGCTATCTGTTTTTTGCGGACTACTGGTTGGAGTTGGAATGGCGTTAATGGGATTCGGTGTATATAGTCTTGTGTTCTCTTCACTTACTGTTGCCCTTATTGCAAATGGGTGGATGTTGGTGCTTAACACAAAAACGCATCCTTTACTGGTAAGGTTGAAAACTAAGGAACTGAAACCCTATCTGAAAGTTGGGGGATACAATATGGGAAGTAATCTGATGGATTTCTTCTATCGGGAGTCGGATACGCTGATAATCGGCAAAATGCTGGGTACTGATACCCTGGGTTTGTATAGCTTAGCCAAACAGTTGGTTCTTAAAGTCTTTAATATCCTGAATCCGATATTAATGAACGTGTTAAACCCGGTCTTATCCTCTATTCAACACGACAAACAGCGTGTCAAACAATCTGTCCTTAAAGCAGTATCACTATTGTCGCTAATTGCAATGC
>JANJXE010000484.1 GCA_024709185.1 Paludibacter sp. | reverse complement strand
TGTTCATTGGCAGTATCAATATACGATTTCTTCTTCTTCCAGATATTCTTTACAAAATCCAGATCCGGAGAAATGACACTGTTATGAGCACCCCAGGTATGCTCTGAAAATAGTAAAATATTTGACCAGGTTTTATCCATGATGTCAATATTCACTTTCTGATTAAGCTTCATGGCGTCTAAAACCTCTACCTGTTGCATTCTTTCGGAGGTTCGTCGATACAAGCTCGACTCAAGGGCTGTACTTCCTGTACCATCTGTCCAATATTCAGTTAATTCACCTCGAAACTCGGGAATGATGTCGTGGTACTTCTTCTTAAATGCCTCCATAAAACCCTGCATTGAACTTATTACCAAGCGAGGGTAACTATATTTTTTATTCCAGGCAACCACAGCGTCCGGTAATTCAGGATCCAGCGGACAATTATCTCTCATCGACCAGGTCAGTACGGTTATATCATACGGTAATTTTTTTTCTTCAATATTATCCAGAACCGGAAATAGTGCAGGATCAAGAAAATATTTATACGGATTTCCTGTAATATATGCATTAACAGAAGTTACAGTCAGTGCATCCGGAATCTTACAGCCTTTTAGAACCCAGCCTATGTTATATGGATAACACTGATAATACAATATTTTACTCTCACCATCGGGAGATATCCAATAAAAAGGACGATCTTCTAACTCTTTACGAACACTTCCTGTTCTTCCATCAGGATTGGGCCCCAACAGAAAATATTTTAACCCGGTCAGTTTACTTAACCCTGCAATCCCCCAACTAGCACCAGGAATATCTCCCTGATACATAAATTCAGATGAAAACCCTTTTTCCCGGGATAGTTTATTGGCCAGCGAGAAGCTTTTTAACAATGCTTCAGAAGACATATTACTGGTGTTGACGTTCAAATAACAGGAACCGAAATGAATCCAGCCCTTTTTTACCGCATCCCAAAGTCGATCTTTTTGCTTATCGCTTGCCGTTTTTAGATATTCGTCGAGCACCCACATAACCTCCACATTCCATTTAAATTTTGCCTCTTCAGGGTAATTAATTGTTCGTTCGGCTAAATCGATTGCGTCGTCAATATTTTGCACATGCAGCTTTGCTACGTTATCCTGTAAATCAGTGTAACCAACATCTACGTGAGAGTGTGGGGTTAAATAAACTGTCCATTTCCTGGTAGGTTGCACGATTGCAGAAGAAGTAAAGATATTACGTTTGGTTTTTAACGACACCTCAAGCATGGTAGGCTTTGCTATGTCGTCTCCCGGAAGCGCCAGTTCAATCAGGTTGGTCGGAGCAGTTGAATAATCGATATTTTTAGTAATTTTTTTACCATTAAACAAAATTTCTAATAGACAGGCTTCTTTACAGACACCTCCTAAAAGTTCTAACCTTGCCATTCGGGCTTCACCTCCGTCAGGAAGTCTTAAGTAGGCAGGTGTAGGAACCAGTTGTATCGAATTAAAATTCAATTCGGCATTCACTGCTTCATCCGGTATGGTTGGAAAAACAAATAATTCATCTGTTTTTATACCAGATTGAACCGCACTCGTGGACTGTATTTGTCCAACAACAACTAAAACAGGAAATATAATAAATGTAAGTAAATAAATTATTAATTTCATTATGGATGATTTAACACTAACAATTCAAAATATTTTCAAGACAAATTATCTATAACATTAAGTGCAAATGCATAAGCTCCCAAGGCAATCGCCTTACTGGCTCCTAATTTTGAAATGGCGATCCCAATAGATTTATTGGAGTTGTAAAAAACATATTCATTGCTATCGGGAACTTTTACTTTTGTAGTGGATTCTCTTAAAAATGAATTTATTTTATCATCACTATCAAGATAACATG
>JANJXE010000085.1 GCA_024709185.1 Paludibacter sp. | reverse complement strand
GAAATAGCCTGTAGCAAGCGAAACAGCGCAGTACAAATGATGTAAACAAAACAAAATGGAGTTAATTGAACAGGTGATTAACCGTCAAAACATGATGCGTGCATTGAATCAGGTAAAACAAAACAAAGGTTCTGCCGGAGTCGACCGCATGCCTGTAAGTGAACTATACGACTATCTGTCAAATAACAGAGAAAGTATAGAACAATCATTGTTAAACGGCACTTACCTGCCACAACCCATTTTGGGGGTAGAAATACCCAAAAGTAACGGGAAGGTTCGCCTGTTGGGTGTTCCCACCGTGGTCGACCGGATGCTTCAACAAGCTGTAGGGCAGGTTTTAGCTAACCGGTTTGAAATGGATTTTGAGGATTATAGTTATGGATTTCGACCAAACAAGAACGCCCAACAAGCGGTACTCAAAGCATTGGAATACATCAATAGTGGTTATCAGGATATCGTTGACATTGACCTGAGAAGCTTCTTCGATGAAGTTGACCATTGTATTTTATTGCAATTGTTGTATCGCAGGGTAAAATGTCCGCTTACTTTACGCCTTATCCGCAAATGGCTACGTGCTCCGATTTTAATCAACGGAAACTTAGTAAAACGCCGAAAGGGGGTACCACAGGGCAGCCCGCTAAGTCCGATTCTCTCCAACATCATGTTAGATGAACTGGACAAGGAATTGGATAGACGGGGTGTAAAGTATGTACGCTACGCCGACGATTTTAGCATTTACTGCAAAAGTCAATGGCAAGCCCGAAAGACTGGCAACGAGATTTTTCTCTTTCTAAAAGATAAACTTCACCTGCCCATCAACAGGGAGAAAAGCGGAATACGACGTCCGGTGAACTTCACCATGCTTGGTTTCGGATTTGTTTCGACCTTTAAGAAGGGAGAAAAAGGAAAATACCAATTGGTAGTTAGCGAAAAGGGATGGAAGAACCTGAAACAGAAAATCAAAACCATAACCCGAAAAACCACTCCATTCACTTTCGATGAGCGGATTTACAAACTGAAAGAAGTACAGCAGGGCTGGCTTCAATTCTACCGAATAGCAAGTATTCAGGAGAAGCTCAAAGATGTGGACGGATGGGTGCGTAACCGTCTGCGATGTTGTATCTGGAAACAATGGAAAAAACCCGAACGAAGGAGGAAAAATCTACTTCGATTAGGGGTCGACCTTGAACACGCATACAGCTATAGTCGTAGTCGAATGGGCACGTGGGCGGTTGCCTGTAGCCCGATTTTGCGAACCACCATCACAGTGGAACGACTACAAAAACGAGGTTACGAATCTTTATTTGTTTATTATCAGAAAGTTGCGCCATTTCTTAACGAACCGCTGTATACGAGAACCGTACGTACAGTGGTGTGAGGGGCTCTCCCTGTCGGTTAACTACCGGCAGGGCAGTCCACTCGATTGAACTAAATTCCCTCCGGGAAGGGCTTTAATTGCTACGGTTTATATTATTATTTAAAATTTTCGTTTCAAGATGTTGAACGGGAGTTTCGCCGGCTCCTTTTTAAAATCATTACTAACATTTTAAATGTTCAACATCATGAAACAAAAATCAGAATTCTCAGTTATTGGTCGCGCCCTGGCTACTGTAGCCGGCTTCGACCGTGTGTATCACAAGCTTGAACAGCAGGTTGTACTGCGCGGACAAGCCAAAAGCACTTTTGAAAACTACATTCACCGCATTGCACAGGTTTGCTTGCATTTCAACAGTTTACCCGAAGATGTAAATGAAGAAGAGCTTAACGACTATCTTGCCGGATTGGCATTGTCTGCCAATTCTCCTTCACGCAGCGCTTTCAAACATTCGGTTTACGGACTTCGGTACTATTACCGGTATGTGGGACTTCCCAATCGTGCCGTAAAATTACCTTCGCTTAAAAAGGACGCCCGCCTGCCGGATGTTCTCAATAAAGCTGAGCTTAAAAAACTGTTCGTGGCTCCCACTTTGCTCAAACATCGCATCCTGTTAATGTTTATCTACTCTGCAGGGCTACGTTCCTCTGAACTGATTAACCTCAAAATTGCAGATCTTGACTTTGAACGTAAAGCTATCCATATCCGGCGCAGCAAGTACAACAAAGACCGTATTGTTCCACTCTCCCTTTATATGGCTGTCGGACTTAAAAAATATCTTGCTTTGGAACAACCGCTTACCTGGCTTTTCAACGGAAAAACACTTGGTTCTCCCTATTCTTCAAAAGCAATTGCCTGGGTAATGCGCGAAGCAGTAAGCACAGCCGGGATTGCCAAAAGTGTAACGGTACATTCCCTACGTCATTCGTACGCTACACATCTGATTGAAGATGGATTGAATATCATTACTGTCAAAGACCTGCTGGGACATTCCAAAATTGAAACAACTATGGTTTACCTTCATATAGCTCAATGTCCCCTTATTCAGGCTCATAGTCCGCTGGATACGCTTTACCCGCAGCAAAGATAATGATTCGAAACGAATTTGAAATTGCCCACGTTGTAAAACGTTTCGGGGCTCAGTTTCGTATGCTCTCACGTCCCAATAACTATCAGCTTACTGTACTTAATGCCCTGCAACAATGCCGGACGGCTGAACTTGGCGGTCACAAAGACAGATGCGATAATCCCCATTGTGCGCACGAGCGTTTCAGTTACAACAGTTGTGGCAATCGTCATTGCCCTAAATGTCAGGTTGCACGCCAGATGCTTTGGGCTGAAGACCGTATGCGTGATGCGCTCAATGTAAAGCATTTTCACGTGGTGTTCACCGTGCCCGATGAATTGAACCAGATTTGCCTGCTTGACAACAAATTCTTTTACTCTTCACTTTTTGCCTGTGCATGGGATACCCTTCGCAGTTTTGGTTATTCGCATTATGCAGCCGAAACAGGAGCTATCTGTGTGCTTCATACCTGGGGACAAAACCTCTCCCTGCATCCGCACCTGCATTGTCTGGTTTCTTGTGCTGGTCTCAGCCTGCGCGGAAAGCTTGTCGATATTGGCCGCCAGGGTAAATACCTCTATCCGGTGAAGCAAATGAGCGCTGTGTTTCGGGCGAAAATGCTTCAACGATTGAAACAGAACCTCAAAAAGAAAAACCTGCTCACCGGTGATATTCAACAAATCATCGATTGCTGTTACGCCAAACCCTGGGTGGTATACTCGGAACCTTCCCTGGGCAATGCAAAGCAAATAGTTGCATATTTAGCCAAATACACACACCGGGTAGCCATCAGCAATACGCGAATCAAAAACATCGACGAGCTTGGAGTTACCTTTTCGTTTAAGGATTATGCTGATAAAGCCAATCAGAAACAGATGACCCTCACGGGTGTGGAATTTCTGCGTCGCTTTGCCATGCATATCCTCCCGCGTGGATTTGTGAAAATACGCTATTATGGTATTCTTGCAAGTAAATACCGCGAACAGGTGAAAACTCTGAAAAGCAAACCTGATATCTTTCAACTTACCGAAACCCGGCAACAACGAATGGTGCGACTTACCGGTCTCGATTCCTGTAGGTGTTCGAAGTGTAAAACCGGGTACATGTTGGTTGTAGAAATCCTGCCACGGATTCGATCGCCCGACAATGTGTTTTACCCCCTAACTTCCGACTTAAACTGTTGAATGACACTATTTGCAAGTCCCGTATCCGGCGGGGACAGCCAATGCTATGTTTTGTGATGAGCAAAAACCGCTGTTTCTGCTGTATTGTATAATTGATTTACAAAGTAATTGCTCGATTTTGATGCCCTAAACTATTCAACTGCCTGTTATTTCTTTCTCAACATCCTAAAGCAGAATCACAAATACTGCCGCTTTTCCCATAATACACACTTTTCGCCAAGCTTATTTATCAGACTCTCTGCAAAGAGGGAATACGGTTCAACCGATGCTTCCTTGCTGGGTCGTGCCGACCGCAGGAAGCCTTAGTATTAGGGGTTAGGGCTTTTTACCTTTTTTTTGTCGGCTTCTCAGTTGTTGTCCTAGTTTTTGCAGTGTCAGAGTTTTGATTTCTCTTAATAATCTGTTCTTTAATGATTTTCTTCTCTGGATTTACACTGTCAGTAATGTGAGATTTTTTCTCAATGATTGATTCTTTTGCAATAATTTTTTGTGGGCTCATAACTGTAATTTTTTGTGATTCAATATTTTCTGTTTTAGTTGTAATAATTTTATATGCTGTTATATTTAGAGAGTAAAGAAATAATGAAATAATCATTGGTTTCCATATATTATTAAGTTTTCTTTTTTTCTCAATGTAGATATCTGAATCATTTTTTACAAAATCCTCTAAGTCCTTAATATATCTGTCTAATAATTCGTTTTTAAATTCTTCGCTATCTTCAACAAGTTCAGGTCTTGTTGCTCTAATTTCTTGTGGGTACTCACTGTAAACTCCAAATGGAAGATAGTCAAAGTTCCAATCAACAGAGTCGAAGAACCTCCAAATTAGATATATAACATAAAAAAAAGATAGTCCGGTTAATACTGTCAGAGTCAAAAAATAGCATGGGAATTTATTAAATAACAGAGCAATAAAGTCAAAGTAATATATAGCAAATGCAGTAAAATAAGCTAAAAATAATGGATAATAATTTTCAGTTTTCTTATACTGTTCAAACAACTCTTTTAAGCGTTGTCTATTCTCTTCAATTCTCCGTTCTTTAGAAAAAAAATCAGCCATATTAATCGTAGATTACAATGTTTTTATTTTTTTTAGCCTTACCCCTAACGACCGAGGCTATGCGCATCCTGCGGTTTGCGGGAGTATTCACTGTCGCACTGCGACAAGGTGAATGCGGGCGCAAAACCTGCGAAATGCACGTCAGCCAGCAGGTGTGCATAGGCGTTGTGTGCGCCCTGCATGGGCAGTGCGCAC
>JANJXE010000076.1 GCA_024709185.1 Paludibacter sp. | reverse complement strand
CAGGAGAATCAGATGGAGGTAGTCATTACGGATACAGGCATCGGAATTCATCCTGCTGATTTACCGTATATATTCGACGAGTTTCGACAGGCAGATGGCAGTAATTCCCGAAAATTTGAGGGGACCGGACTGGGCCTGTCCATCGCAAAAAAATACGCAGACCTGCTACAGTATAGTATAGGTGTTAAATCCGAACCAGGTAAAGGGACGGTGTTTACGGTCGAAGTACCACTTACTGCGGGTTATTCGAATTCCCCGAATGTGAGAGTTACCAACAGGATTGAACGGAAGGTGCCTCGTTCCTCCGAACATCCCAGGGGCGAAGGTAAAAAACTCTTATTGGTGGAAGACACGGAGGCCATGATTATCCAGATCTGCGATGTTCTCGAATCCGATGGTTATGAAGTGACGATAGCCCGCAATGGATTAGAGGCCATTGATGAACTCTCTGATTTTGTGCCCGATGCAATGATTATCGACATCATGATGCCCGGAATGGATGGTATTGAGTTGCTGAACACCATCCGCAATAATGAGCAGACCGATCGATTACCTGTGCTGGTGCTGACCGCAAAAATCCTGAGTGATGAGGAGAAGAGTAATATTAAGAACAATCATATTCACCAGCTTATCCAGAAAGGAACCATTACCAGGGACAGTCTGTTGGAAGCAGTTGCTGCGATGATGGTGAAAGACGAAGACTAATCAGACTGTTATGAAGCATATAACTAGAAAAATACTGGTAATAGACGATAATCCTGATAACCTCATATCGTTAAAAGCGTTACTTACCGATCTGTTTTCAGGATTTATTACATATACAGCTACAAGTGGTGCCGAAGGAGTTGAACTTGCCCGGAAGCATCCCATCGATGTGATTTTGCTGGATGTGCTGATGCCGGTAATGGATGGTTTTGAGACCTGCAGATTGCTTAAAAGCGACCCTTTGCTTTGCGATATTCCGGTTGTTTTTGTTACTGCACTTAAGGAAGACCGTGCCAATAAGGTGCGTGCATTGGAAGCAGGAGGAGAAGGATTTCTTACAAAACCGGTCGATGAACAGGAACTTGTTGCACAACTTTCTACCATGCTCAAGTTGAAAGATGCCAACGATTTAAAACGTAGCGAAATGGAGCGTCTTGAACAAATGGTCAACGAACGTACCCGTCAGCTTCAGGAAGAATTGAAACTCAACTCGGAGTTGTACCAGCATCTAAAAGAAAAAGAACATCATTTTCATACATTGGCCGATGGCGTAAATGCACTTATCTGGACTTCGGGTACCGATAAATTGTGTAATTACTTTAACGAACCCTGGTTGCGGTATACCGGTCGGACTATGGAGCAGGAGATGGGAAATGGTTGGGCCGAAGGGGTACATCCCGATGATTTTGACTTTTGTCTGGATGTTTACGTCACTCATTTCGATCGCCGGGAATCCTTTTCGATGGAGTACCGTCTGCGTAAAGCCAACGGAGAGTATGGCTGGTTACTGGATATGGGAAACCCACGATTCGATAGTGCCGGTAATTTTCTGGGATTTATTGGTTTTTGTTACGACATTACAGAGCAAAAACTGGTACAGGATCAGTTGATTAAGTTATCGCAGGCGGTAGAGCAAAGTCCGGCCAGCGTTGTGCTTACTTCTGTCAATGGCACAATTGAATATGTTAACCCGAAATTTACCAGTGTTACAGGGTATACCCGTGATGAAGTGCTTGGTAAAAATCCCCGTATTTTAAAATCGGGACATCAGTCGAAGGAGTTCTACAAGGAGCTATGGGAAACCATCTCATCGGGCAAAGAATGGATGGGTGAGTTTCACAATAAAAAGAAAAACGGGGAATTGTACTGGGAATTAGCCCGTATTTCACCCATTAAAAACGAAGAAGGCACCATCATTAATTACCTGGCTACCAAAGAAGACATTACAGACCTGATGCAGGCTGAAAAGAACTACCGGCTTTCGATTGATCAGTCGCCCATAGGAATTCGAATTGTTAATCAACAAGGAGTCACTGTGTACGCAAATCAGGCTTTTCTGGCTATTTACGAGTATTCTTCGCTGTCGGACTATGTGAATACGCCCGCAAAGGTGCGCTATACGGAAGAGAGTTATCTGGAGCATGTTGAGCGTAAAAAGATTCGAAAAGCCGGAGGGGAAGCCAACGAATACGAAATCTGCATCCGGAGACTGAGTGGCGAGATACGATACATAAAAGTGTGGTGGAAGGAAGTGTTGTGGAACAGAGAAAAGCATTTTCAGGTAATTAATCAGGATATCACACAAGAGAAATTGCTCTACAACGATTTGGTGAATGCGAAGAATAAAGCGGAAGAGAGTGATCGGCTTAAATCGGCTTTTCTGGCCAATATGAGTCACGAAATCCGTACCCCCATGAACGGTATTATGGGATTTGCCGAATTATTAAAAGAGCCCGACCTGACCGGCGATCAGCAGCGCATGTACATCGACCTGATCAATAAGAGCGGTCAGCGAATGTTGAACATCATCAAAGACCTGATTGATATTTCGAAAATAGAAGCAGGGGTGATGGAGATTCATCTCTCGGAAGTCAATACCAATGAGCTGTTTGACTTTATTCATCACTTTTTCCTGTCGGAAGCTACTGCAAAAGGCCTGGAGTTTAACGTAAAAAACCTGCCTGCTGAGAAAAATGTCAAACTGAAAACGGATAAAGAGAAATTGTATGCCATTCTTGCTAATTTAGTAAAAAATGCGATTAAATTTACAAGTCGGGGAGAGATTGAACTGGGATGCATTCACAAGGAAAGTTATCTCGAATTTTATGTAAGAGATACCGGTATTGGTATCGCCATCGATCGTCAGAAAGCTGTTTTTGAGCGTTTCGTTCAGGCTGATATAGAGGATAAAATGGCCTATCAGGGTGCGGGGCTGGGGCTCACTATCTCCAAAAATTATGTGGAAATGCTGGGCGGTAAAATCTGGATGGAGAGCACTGAAGGGCAGGGAACGACTTTTTCCTTTACCTTGCCCCTCGGGTATGGTGCCTTGCTGGCTCAGCCCGAAATACGGATTTCGCAGCCAGTTGCCGTTAAAGAAGCCCGTAAGCTGAAAATACTGATTGTGGAAGATGATGAAGTGTCGGCCATGCTTCTGAAAAAATCCATTGCCCCTCTCAGCCGTGAATTGGTGTTCGCAACCAATGGTATGGATGCAATTCAGAAATGCCGGGACAACAGCGATATCGATTTGATATTGATGGATATTCGAATGCCGGTGATGGGAGGGTACGAAGCCACACGACTGATTCGTGAATTCAATAAAGAGGTGGTTATTATTGCACAAACAGCATTTGGGTTGACAGGCGACAGGGAAAAAGCCAGGGAAGCCGGTTGCAACGATTATGTCTCCAAGCCGATTAATATTGCGGAATTGAGGAAAAAGATTGAGGCCTTGCTTTCCCCGGTACATTCGCCGCACGGATAACAAAAAAGTTGTTTGTCGTTTCCAGTAGCCTGTAATAACCGCAGTTGCCCCATGAGGCCGGTTGGTCGGCGATTTCCATATCTTCGCCTGTATCGTTGGCAATGTGATTGCCGATAAGGGCGTGCCATTGCAGAATGCGTGTGCGACTACGTTCGTATGCGAATAAATCGTTCGCTGGATCGCGGAGCTCGTGCAGGTAGCCGATATATAAATCACGGTATTCAGGAATTTCGAGCAGCTTGGCCACCAGCGGATTGCGCGAGTCGCCCCATTTCAGGAGGTCGCGGCGGCCCGAGTCACTCATAATCAACGACGTCCCCAGGGTGTTGTCGTAATCAAAGGGGATGAAGTAGAACTTTCCGGTGGCATCGAAATAAAAGTAGAAATTGTTCTGGTTGTTCCAGTAATCGTCCCACATCCCGCACATCACATTCACGGCATAGGTTTTTAAAAACAGCGGCACATCCATACGCGTCACTACCCAGTCTTTAAAGGAACTACCTTTTAATAAATTGTATTTAGTGATAAACTCAGCAAGCTGATCGCGGGCAATGGCCAGTTCAGCCGGACGGTTTTTAAGGTCGTATACAGGCACATGATTTTCGGTAAGCGTAACCCGCTCGATGCCCATTTTGCTGCCGTCGGCCGACCGGAAATTTGCACCCCAGTTGGCTTTCCATAAAAAACCTTCCTGTGCGCCAAATCCTGTTGATCGGGAGGTGAGAAACTCGCTGTCAACGGCTTCCACCAGCTGATACACCCCGTAGTAAGCCTTTTGGGTAGTTCCAACCTGAAGAAAAAGGCGGCAGTAACTCGATTGCGGAGCCGTCCACACGCCAAACCGTTCAAACAAATCGTAACAATACACTTCCCGCACATACAGCGCATCGTCTTTAAACCATTTCAGGTTGATTTTCTTCAAACCTGCAAACCGTTGTCCGGCTACAAAACAATTGATATCCACCGAGAAACTTGCATGATGCCAGTCGGTATCGATGGTTTGATGCAATTCTCCCTGCACTCCTTCGGGTCTTCTGCGTGAAGTATTCCCTCTAAGTCGCAATCCCACGTTCTTCACCTCGTGCTCCTGACCATTTTTGGCAAAAATCATCGACGCTTCCACGTTTTCTTCGTTTTGAGGATTCTGATCGAAATACTGCAGCAACTTGTTCCATTCCTCCACCGAAATCATAAGGTGTACATCGGGCAGCGCTTTGCTGTCGAAGACATACGATGGGTCGGTAGGTGTAGAAAGTGAAGCATCGTCTACACATGAAAATACTATGATTAGGAGAAAAAGTAATACGGGAATTTGTTTCATCAGGAGCTTGCTTGTCGTTGTTTGCATCCCGCTTTTTAAACTGTAGATACAAACATCTATATTGAACCCGTAAAAGTAGCAATTTTTTTTCGAGTGTTTTTCAGGATGTACCGTTCCTCCTGAATGAAATTTCCGCAAAGGATTCCGAAAAAAAGGCTGTCTCATGGTTATGAGCAGCCCTTTGTTCTTCAAAGTCATCAGGATATTTCTGGTTCATGAAACTCCTTTTTCTAAAAATACGGTCTGGTTGCGTTGTGCAATGAAGTTGATTTTTCAAATCGATACAAAAGTAGAGCATATTCTGAATCAACCTCCCTGTGAGATTGTAATTTTTACCAAATGAGAGAAAATTTATTCGTTTTGGGAGTCATTTTCAGATTTAGTTCTATATTTGCTGAATTAAATAACCTTGAGAATGATTAAAACTGCTTTTACACTACTCCCTATGTTTGTTAGCCTGTTTTGGCTGGTTATGGTTTTAATAGATACTCAGCGTGCAAAACCCATCCGGCTGATTCTAAGTGTGTTTTTTAGCATTACATTTTTATTGTATTTGTCGCATGCCTTCTATTTTAACTTTGAATATCAGAATTACCTCCATTTTGATGCTGTGTATAAATTTGCCAATATCGCGGTTTTTCCACTTTATCTGTTGTATATAGTTTACCTAACCCGTGAAGTGAATTTCCGGCCAGTTTATCTGCTTCTGTTTGTCCCGGCCTTTTTAGTGAGTAGTACTACACAGATTCTGTATTTGTTTATGGGTGATGAGGAAGCCCTAAGCTTTATTCGACAGGTGGTATATTGGGAAGGACCGGTGATACAGCTTTCCCCTTACGGATCCATCCAATTGTTTGTTCATCGGATTATTCCAATAGTGTTTACCTTGCAGCTTGTAGTAGTGTCGGTCGTTGGAAGCAGACTACTGGTGCAGTTCG
>JANJXE010000026.1 GCA_024709185.1 Paludibacter sp. | reverse complement strand
TTATTTTAAAGCGATGGACGGATTGCTGCATTCGGCCGTTTTTACAATGCGGATGGAACCCCTGGCCATAAGAGCCCGTAAGGCCAGTTCGAATGTGGTAATGGAAAATTGCATACGTTGTCATACACAGTTGAATACAGAGTTTGTAAATACGGGTATGATCACGTTTAACGATGCCCGTGAAGGAAAAGGAAAGGCCTGCTGGGATTGCCATTCAACGGTTGCGCATGGTAAACAGAGCAGTATTGCTTCCACACCCAATGCAATTGTTACGCCTCTTCCTGAATCACCCATTCCCCAATGGCTCAAAAAAGCAATGGCACCCAATTAAATCATTTATAAGAGCTTAGGCGTAAAACAACTGCAAAGCCTCACCCATTAATCACTAATCATTAATCATTAACCATTGATTATCATGTTTCACAAATTAAACGACTTTATCAGCCGCAAGCCCGTATGGGGATGGATTATGTTCCTTTCCATAATGGTAGTTGTATTTTTGATTGGCATGTTGGCAGCTTCCATCACTGAGCGCCGGGCCGAAATTGCCAGCGTGTTTAACAATCGTAAAGTTGAAATAAAAGAGCTGGAAGCCCGCAGCGATATCTGGGGAATCAATTATCCACGGGAATACCAAACCTGGAAGAAAACTGCCGACATGGATTTCAAAAGCAAGCACATGGGAAATAGGGAGGAAGATGTCCTGGAGACTCGTCCCGAAATGGTGGTAATGTGGGCGGGCTATGCATTTGCGATGGATTACAAAGCTCCGCGCGGCCACATGCATGCTGTAACGGATGTGCGCAATACGCTCCGTACCGGTTCTCCTTTCACTGAAGAGGTAAATATGCAGCCCGGTACCTGCTGGAGTTGTAAAAGCCCGGATGTTCCCCGTATGATGCACGAAGTGGGAATCGCTGAATTTTACAAAGGTAAATGGTCGTCGATGGGACATGAAATTGTAAATCCGATTGGTTGTGCCGATTGCCACGACCACAACACCATGAACCTGAATATTAGTCGGCCTGGACTCATTGAAGCCTTCGAGCGTCAGGGTAAAAAGGTGTCCGAAGCCACTGCTCAGGAAATGCGTTCACTGGCCTGTGCCCAGTGTCATGTGGAATATTACTTCAAAGGAGATGGTAAATACCTGACATTCCCCTGGGATAAAGGTACATCGGTTGAACAGATTGAAGCCTATTTTGATGAAGTTGGGCATGTGGATTGGGTGCATAAATTAAGTCGTGCACCGATGCTTAAGGCTCAACACCCTGATTACGAGATTTTCATGATGGGCCCTCACGCTCAGCGGGGACTTTCCTGTGCCGATTGTCACATGCCGTATAAAGTGGATGGTGGCATCAAATACAGCGATCACCAGATTTCGAGTCCGTTACGTAATATTGCCAATACTTGCCAGACCTGCCATCGCGACAGCGAGGAAAATCTACGCAACTATGTGTACGAGTACCAGGATAAAGCGTTGGAAATTCGCGATCGGGTGGAACAGGAAATCACAAAAGCGCATGTATTTGCCAAAAATGCCTGGGATAACGGTGCTACAGAAGCCCAGATGAAAGATGCGCTGAACCTGATTCGTCAGGCACAGTGGCGTTGGGACTTTGTAGTGGCCAGTCATGGTGCTACTTTCCATGCACCCGTTGAATCCCAGCGTATTTTAGCTCACAGTCTGGATAAAGCTCATCAGGCCAATCAGGCGCTTCAACACATACTCTTTGCCCTGAATGTGAATCCTGCAGTAGTGAAAATGCCGGATATAGCAACCAAAGCTAAAGCTCAGGAGTATATCGGTTTGGATATAAAGACACTGAACGAGAAAAAGACGAAGTTTATCAACGAGGTAATTCCTCAGTGGATTAAAAATGCGGAAGAACGCGGTAAATTAACATCACAGAAGTTATAATACGATAGCCAGCCATTAGGAAATTGGAAGATAAGGCATGAATGACAAGATAAAACGAGCCTTCTGGCAGGCGCCCTGGGGATATAAGGAAAGCATCGCTGTAGTTGGCGGGCTTTCTTTTGTTGGACTAATGCTTCAGCTTAGCACAGGAAATTTTAATTTTACCTTACTGGAATATCCGGTCGGATTACTTGCAATCGTTGGGTTAATCGTGCTCACTGGTTTGATGATTTGGCGTCACAAGTCACCTTTTTTTGTGTGGTTTTCGGGTGTCCCCATGAGTGTTTCGGTTATTGGCGGAGTTCTTTTCTTTGCACTTATTATGGGCCTTGTGCCGCAACACGGCGATGGACACGCGCACGAACACTCACCCTTGGGTTTCGATACCGTTACCCGTTCGTGGCCTTTTGTGTTGCTTTACTCCTTATTAATGCTCAACCTGAGCATGGTCACAGCCCGTCGGTTATTGAACTTCAAATGGCGCGATTATGCATTTTACCTGAATCATTTGGGATTATTGTTGCTGTTGATTGCTGCCGGAATAGGTGCTGCCGATTTGCGTCGCTACGTGATGCATGTTCAGGAAGAAGCTACCGAATGGCGGGTATTCAGTGATAGTGGTGATATGATTGAACTGCCGGTAGCCATCCATTTGAAGGATTTCTACATGGAAGAATACATTCCCAAACTGGCCATCATTGATAAAAAAACAGGGGAGACCTATCCTTCAGGCAATCCGCAGATGTGGCAAATCGACACTCTAAACACAAAAGGTGAAATTATGGAATGGCAAATTGAAATGCTGGAATACATTCATGAAGCTGTTCGAAACAGCGATAGTACCTATCGTCATGTGCCAATGCCGGGTTCGTGTCCTGCTGTAAAAGTACGGGTGATCAATGCGTCCACGGGTTTCGATCGTACCGGATGGATATGCGGTGGAAATTTTGCGCAGTTGTATATGACAATGGAACTCAACGAGCATCTGAACATGGTGATGACACGACCAGAACCAAAGCTGTATCGCTCGGAGGTCATCGTGTATACCCAATCGGAAAAAGCGATTCCTGCATCCATTGAAGTGAACAAACCCCTGAAAGTGGAAAACTGGTTTATCTATCAATACAGTTACGATTCGGATAGGGGGAAAGCATCGACGACCAGCAGTTTCGAGCTGGTGTACGACCCCTGGCTCAGCTGGGTGTATATTGGATTGTGGATGTTTATTGCCGGATCGGTATTGCTCATTTGGGAAGGAAATAAAAAGTCAAAAATAAGTAAGGATGATCACCTGGAGTAGTTTTAGCTGGTTTGCCTTGCCCACGATGCTGTTGTGGACTTTGGCCATTTTGATGATATACAGGAGACAGTTGCATTCAGAAGGAAAAGTTTCTACTGAGCTAAATGTGAATACTTCTTCTGAAAAGGGTAACATACCTGTTCATGCTGAAAGTGCGAAGATTAGTCCGCTCTATACCAGTGCGTTACTGACTATTACAGGCATTTTGATTTTCGGCACCTTCATCGCTCTGATGTGGGTAAGTCTCGACCGTCCGCCAATGCGTACAATGGGAGAAACGCGCCTTTGGTACACCTTTTTTCTATCAGTGATTGGTTTAATAATGTACCTGAAGTGGCGTCATCACTGGATACTGAGTTTCAGTCTGGTGGTGGCTTCAGTGTTTATAATCGTTAACCTGGCCAAACCCGAGATTCACTCAAAGGATTTAATGCCGGCACTTCAGAGTGTCTGGTTTGTGCCCCATGTGATTGCGTACATCATGTCGTATGCATTTTTGAGTGCCGCCACTATAGCCGCTATTATCCTGCTTTATAGAAAAGACTACTCTGATCGATCGCTGATTTCTCTCACCGATAATGTTATTTACATCGGTTTTGGATTGCTGATGGTGGGACTGCTGATTGGAGCCGTTTGGGCAAAGGAAGCCTGGGGTCATTACTGGAGCTGGGATCCGAAGGAAACATGGGCATTTATTACCGCTGCGGGTTACCTGATGTATATTCATATCCGGTTGAGGGAGAACAAAATCCGACGATTTACGCTCTGGTTAGTGGTTTTTTCATTCGTTTTGTTGATGATTACCTGGAAAGGTGTCAATTACCTGCCGTCGGCAAAGGGCAGCGTGCATGTGTATTCGCAGCAGGATTGATTCGGGTCTTTTTTTATTTCCATGGAAATCGTCCAGTTCTCAAAAATTTAATTACCATTCTGACGGTCAATGATTTGAATAATATCCCGGCATGGGTGGCTTTAATAAAAACCAGGTCTTTTTCGTTTCCCAGAATTGCATCTTTCGGGATAATCAGCCCATCGTTGTCTTCTTCCAAAAAAAGGTTGAAGCCTTTTCTTCCTCCCCGAACGCCCAGGATTAGTCCGGTTTCTGCATCAGGAATGGGATAACTGTATGCTCCCTTCTCGGGATCTGTAGTAAGATTGGGTAGATTAGGGCCGCCCAGTAAGCGGGCCAGTCTCGATTGTACAAAAAAATCGGCAACAGGTGTCCCCTTGTTGGGAGGGGCAATCATTACAATACGGTGTATGAAGGGCTTCCAGCCCCTTGCAGGAAGGTGGTGATAAACCGATCGGGCTACCAATGCTCCCATCGAATGGGTTACAAAATACACTGTATCGGGGCGGTCGGCTTCTATCTTATGCCACAAACCCATGGCGGCAGTATCTACATCTTCCCGTAAACTGGGATAGGTGAAAATTTCGGCATGAAAGCCTGCTTCATCCAGACTGGATTTGATGAGCTGCATTTCGAGACCGAGTCCTGCATAACCGTGAATGAGGTACACCTTATGGGATGCTACCAATGGTAGTGAAAAAAGCAGGAGCAGAGGAAGTAGTTTCATAGAGCTAACTGGTTAAGAGGGTTTAAAAATTAAAAAGTGAAGGTGATGCAGGTGTGCATTTACAGATAACGATACGCTGCTTTGCGTAGTTTGTCCATCACAGCAAGACCAACTCCGGTTTCGGGAACAGCTTGTGCCACGATACAATCAATATCGGCTTCCTCAAGCCGGTGAATAGCCGCAAAAAGGTTTACCGCACAGGTTTTCAGGTCACCTGTGTGACTAAGTACTTCAACATGAGCATATCCATCGGTGTCCTCTCCCTTAAAACTTAATATGCCAACGCGTTGTCGATCGGCAGGAACGGCTGTTTCTTTTTCCAGAATATACAATGGTTTTTCAGGACTGTAGTGCGATTTCAACATGCCCGGGCTTACGATATTCATTTTTTCTGCGTCCGGAAGAGCATGGAAAGGAATGATTTTTTCGAGTTCTTCACGGGTAATCACCCCATGACGAAGAATTTCAAAGCCTTTGACGTTCAAAGAGATAATGGTAGATTCGATTCCCACATCAGCCTGTCCTCCATCGAGAATGAAATCAACATCGGGCAACTGCTTGGCCACATGTTGAGCAAGGGTAGGACTCAGCTGTCCGAACTTATTGGCACTGGGTGCAGCAATGGGACATCCTGCTTCGCTTATTAAAGCCCGGGCTATCTCGTTAGCAGGCATTCGAATTCCAACAGTTTCCAAACCAGAAGTAACAATATCAGGAATTAAATCACTTTTAGGTAGAATTATCGTCAACGGTCCCGGCCAGAATGCTTCTGCCAGCAAATCGATGCGTGGGTCGTTGGAAGTGGTCAACCGATTCAGCTCGGTCCTATCGGCTATATGCACAATCAGTGGATCGAACGAAGGACGTTCCTTGAGTTCGAATATACGCGCCACAGCCATGGCATTCAGTGCGTTAGCGCCTAATCCATACACGGTTTCGGTAGGGAAGGCAACCACTTTTCCTTCACGAATCAATTGGGCAGCGTGGGATATTTCCCGGGACAACGACATATTTAATGACTTTTGAATCAGGGTGCAAAGGTAATCATTTTTTCCTGCCCTTCCGAACGACAAATACACAATAAATTATGTATTTTTGCAGTCGATACACAAGCTTATGACTATCAATTTCCCATATTCTCTTCTGGAGCAGGATGAGCTGATTCGTAAACTAAATGAGTTTTCAGGCAGGGGCGAAGCGTTTTATGTACTAATTCGGTATGATGGACAAAAAGGATATTTTATTCCGGCATCCTACATGAACGATGATTGGATTCGGATTTCTTTTTATTCTGAAAGAAAATCGGACCCTTCGTTGATAGGCAGGTGGAATGTCAGCCCTGTCGAAAAAGAGAAATATGCTTCCAAATTTGACAAAGTTATGGCTCACATTCGCAGGGGAGATACCTTTCTGATAAACCTCACACAACCTTCTTTAGTCAGCTGCGATGCTTCGCTGGAAGAACTGTTTGAAAAAGCGTATGCTCCTTACAAAATCTGGATTCGCGATCAATTTGTGTGCTTTTCACCAGAACGGTTTGTTTCCATACAAAATGGCTGCATTCGTACTTTTCCGATGAAAGGTACGATTGACGCTTCGTTACCTGCAGCGGAAGAGTTGGTGATGAACAACGAAAAAGAGAAAGCTGAACATGCCACTATTGTCGATTTATTGCGCAACGATTTAAGCAGAGTAGCCACTGTTGTGAAAGTGACCCGCTATAGGTATATCGATCGAATACACACCCACAAAGGTGAATTGTTGCAGGTAAGTTCTGAAATTCAGGGGAAATTACCGGCCGACTATGATTCTCACCTGGGCGACATCCTTTTTTCTTTGTTGCCTGCCGGTTCGATCAGTGGAGCTCCGAAAGTAAAAACGCTGGAAATCATTCAACAAACTGAAGGATATGATCGTGGCTTTTATACAGGTATCTGTGGATTTTTCGACGGTGCCACTTTCGATTCAGCAGTGATGATTCGCTTTTTGGAACAAGCGGAGGAGGGATTTATTTATAAAAGCGGAGGTGGAATTACTTTTCAAAGTGAAATGGAACAAGAATACCAGGAATTAATACAGAAAGTATATGTACCCCTGCATTGAAGCAATAGAATGGCTCGACGGTAAGGCCCAACGAATTAATTACCATCAGCGCAGGGTGGATGCCGCCTTTCAATTGTTGTTCCCGTCGGTACAGCCTTTTGAATTGGCAGAAGCGTTGGAGCGATTCCGAACGGGTACCTTTTTTCCTGAAAAGGGCAGGTATAAACTCCGCTTGCAATACGATAACCAGCTGCGGACAGTTGAGTTTGTCGAATACCATCAACGTAGGGTGGAATCGTTGAAACTGATTGAAATTGACTACGCCACCACGACCTTCAAATCCTCGGACCGCCAAACGATTGATGCTGCTTTTACACAACGCGGCAGTTGCGACGATGTGTTGCTGGTGCGCGATGGTTTGCTAACCGATACTTCCTAT
>JANJXE010000415.1 GCA_024709185.1 Paludibacter sp. | reverse complement strand
AATCGGTATGATAATAGCCAGCCGCTTCGATGCACGGGCTTGTTGTTCATAATTTCCGGCGAAAGTGTAGGAAACTCCTTTTGGTAATTGCATTTCACCGGTTCTTATTTTTTCATCAAGCACCCTCTGGGCTTCCTGAACCACATCGACTTCCGCTTTACCTTCTACCTTATCGAAGATAACATATCCAATCAGGAAGGTATTCTCACTTTGAATCATCTGCGCTCCCCGTTTATAGGTTATGTCTGTTACATCGCCCAATGGAATCTGCGCCCCCGTGGCAGTAGGCACGATGAGACGTGCCAATTCATCCGGATTCTCTCTTAACTCACGCGGATAACGCAGTCGTACCGGGAAACGCTCCCGATCTTCCACTGTGGTAGTCAGGGGCATTCCGCCAACAGCTGCACTGATGATCTCTTGCAGGTCGGCTACAGTAATACCGTAGCGGGCCATCTCTTGCCGGTTTAAGCTGATTTCGATGTAGGGAGCTCCCACAGCTCGATCGTAAAACACGGTGGATGGAAGCACTGAAGGAACATCTTTCAAAGCAGTTTCAATTGCCTTACCACCTTGTTCTATCGACTCCAGGTCGGGTCCGGATACTTTTACTCCCATCGGAGCGCGCATGCCGGTAGAAAGCATCACTGTCCTTGCAGCTATGGGCATTAATTTGGGTGCTGATGTAAGTCCGGGTAAATGCGATACATTGATGATCTCCTGCCATATATCGTCTTCATTCTTTATTTCCGGGCGCCATTGTCTGAAGTATTTACCACGTCTGTCGTGAACGAGACTATCTTCAGGTATCAATCGGAAACCCCCTTCCGGATTATATGTACTGTTGTTGGTCAGAATAAATTCACCTTGCCTGTTTACTTTGAAACGTTTTCGGTTGCCGTCCTGATCCAGAATATATTCCGGGCGGTAGGTGATTGTATTTTCAAACATTTGAGTCGGTGCCGGGTCGAGAGCCGAATTGACACGTCCCCATTTACCGACGGCCATTTCCACCTCCGGAATATTACTGATCCTTTTATCCAGTATTTCAATGTATTGCTGATTCTGTTCTATCCCGGTATGAGGCATACTCGTGGGCATGAGTAGAAAAGAACCTTCGTTCAAAGTGGGCATAAACTCCTGACCGACTCCTGGAAACCGGTTGCTTGCAGTTTGCCACAATCCTGTCTGTCGGAATGATTTCCATCCAACAGTTTCGAAACCATTTGCCACAAGGCCAAATGTTTTGTCAAATCCTTGCCAGATAACAATGCCGAACAGAATTGTCAAGATGGGAATGGTCATAAATTTCCATCTGTTTGCAAGGCTCCACCGGAGTATTGGTTCATAATAGATTACCATCGACCACAGTGCTCCCAGGATAACAGCAATTATTAAAATAACAAAGAGAAAATTCCGTGGTGTTCCGGCCTGAGTGCCCATGGGCAGCCAGTCCATTGCAAGAAGATATGCTACCGCAAACAATACAATTCCTAAATTGATATAAGTGGGTATTTTTGAGTTCTTCCACTTATACGAGAAAAGGTTATTCAGGCCTAATAACGCCAGTGAGAATAATAGATAGTACCCTGTAATTATGGCGAGTGCGATACTCGCTGCAATCAATATGATATTTGATATTTTTCGAACCTGTTTTGATGTAATCCTTATCGAGAAGAAATAATACATCAATGTAGGTATCACCATGATACCGAGCATGTATGCACTAACGAGTGCGAATGTCTTGGTGAATGCCAAAGGAACAAAAAGTTTTCCTTCTTGTGCTTCCAGCATGAAAACCGGAATAAAACTTACGATAGTGGTAAGTTGTCCGGTAAGAACTGCTCCGGACACTTCTTTTACACTATTGTAAATTAAATTTGCAAAAGGTTTGCCTTTTCGAATACCTTTATTCTCTTCCATATCCATGTGTCTGAGCGTGTTCTCGACAAATACCACTCCCACATCAACCATAATTCCGATTGCGATTGCAATACCCGATAGTGCTACTATGTTGGCTTGTATTCCCGCATATTTCATTATGATAAAAGTGGCCAGTACTCCCACAGGTAAAATGCTGGAAATAACAACCGAAGCCCTGAGGTTTAAAACCAAAACAATTACAACAATGATGGCGATAAGCGTTTCATGTGTAAGCGAAGTCTCCAGGGTACCTATCGTTTCGTGAATCAGTGCAGTTCTGTCGTAAAAAGGAACAACCGTCACTTTAGAAACAGATCCGTCCGCAAGCGTCTTTTGCGGCAATCCTGCATCCATCTCTTTGATCTTCTCCTTCACGTTGTCGATAACCTGAAGCGGGTTGGAACCATGGCGTGCCACCACTACGCCACCCACGGCTTCTACTCCTTCCTTGTCGAGGCCACCCCGCCGGGTTGCCGGACCAAGGGTCACGAATGCCAAATCTTTAATTTTTACCGGAATACCATCTCTTACGGTAACCACTGCTTCTTCCAGGTCGGATACTTTTTTTATGTAACCAAGTCCGCGAACAAGGTATTCCGCTTTATTGATTTCAACAGTTTCGGCACCGATATCGAGATTGCTCTTCTGTATGGCGTTCATTACATCCATAATAGTGAGGTTGTATGCGCGCAGAGAATTGGGATTTACATCTACCTGGTACTCTTTCACGAAACCACCCACCGAAGCCACCTCAGCCACTCCTTCTTCCGACATTAACGAGTATCTGATATAGAAATCCTGCACTGTCCTCAATTCATCCGGATCCCAGCCGCCGGAAGGTTTACCTGTTTCAGGGTTTCTCCCTTCCAGGGTGTACCAGAAGATTTGTCCCAAAGCAGTTGCGTCCGGCCCGAGACTCGGTTGTACGCCCTGAGGCAATGTTCCGGGAGGCAATGAGTTCAGTTTTTCCAGAATGCGCGAGCGACTCCAGTAAAATTCAATATCTTCTTCGAAAATGATGTAGATAAACGACATCCCAAACATGGATGTGCTTCGGATGGTTTTAACCCCGGGGACACCCAGTAATGAAGTAGTCAGCGGGTAGGTAATCTGCTCTTGAATATCCTGGGGAGAACGCCCCATCCATTCTGTCGCAACAATCTGCTGATTGTCACTCAGATCGGGGATTGCATCTACAGGAACCGGATCCTTCGGCAGCATACTGCCCCAGTTAAAAGGTGTAACTGATATTCCCCAAACTATAATAGTTATTAATAACAGGATAGTAATAAACCGGTTGTCAAGAAAATACTTTACGATTTTGTTGATCATAGAATATATTAATTGAATAAGTTTGCTATAATTGGTTAAGTTTCTTATTTAAAACACCAATGAGTATAAAGTGTTTATGTCTGTATAAATAATTGAATACAGGGCGGTATGGTGCATACAGATCTTCAGGTAAACATACATGTTACCTTTCACTGAATACAATATTCATTGAGAATCAAATACGGTAGATGCAGATGTAGGTCAGCAGACTTACATCTTGCAGGAAAAGTCCCTTGGATGGGAAATCTTTTAAAAAGGATAAAGTGTTTGTTTCGGGTTCCGATAATTTGAACAGGGGAATCAACAACGCTGCAGCCTCGTAAGAAATAGATGCAGTACGGGAAACAGATTGTTCGGTTTTGGTCTGATAATCATCGGTACCGGGTTTCAACAGTTGGGTATCACAGCATGATGCATGAGTATCATCCAGGGTGACACGGTGATCGGCCTCTCCTTTCGGGAGATGGCCTTGTAAGGGGTCTTTGTTTTCCTTAGCGGCATTATTCTCGCAGCATACTCCGGAATTTCCGGTGCCTTGCAGCAGGGAGAATGAATAAAGCTTATCTCCACAAAAATGCATCGCCAGTACGGGTTGCACGGCGGACATCAACATAAAGAGAAGCAATAATATGGCAGTAAATCTTTTCATTCTTTTTTCTGATAGCTAACCTGTAAAACAAAAATCAGAGGGTTTGGTTGCAAAAGTAACAGTTATTTTTGTATTAGCCCGTAATAACCGAGCACTTTAATTGTATTTAATTTTATTTATTACTTTTGTATCGGACAAGCTGATCCGATGGTGATATATTATACCGAAGGATTTCTAAGGGGTTATTACTAATTGTAGTTACCCCTTTTATAATATCCTGTTTATCACTTTCATTTCTTCGTGGCATTGAGCCACTTGAAATGAGGACAAGCTGAACCTCAGGATCCTTATTGCCCGATGGTATATCATCTTTTTCTTTTCGCTGGCTTTCGGCGTACTTTTCCCTGTATTCTACAGGAGAACAGTAATCCAGTCTATGAAATATCCACTCCGTGTTGTAGTCATTAATAAATAGATTAATACTGTTATAAGCTTCCTCAAAGGAAGAAAATGTTTCTATTTGCAACACCTGTTCTTCCAGGGTGCGATGAAACCGCTCTATTATCCCGTTGCATTGTGGAGATCGTACAAACGCTTTGGACATCTCCAGTCCCAGGAATTTCATTTCATTCATAAAATCAGCAGAGTCATATTGTGTTCCATGATCGCTTCTGAGCTGCAAATTTATTCCTTTGCAAACATTCTTCTCTATAGATCCAAAAGTCTTGCGTACAGCAGCCCTGACAGGCTCCATTGCCGCAAAACGATTGCCTTTCTTTGCAATATGCCACGAGATAATCTCATCATTAAAATGATCTATCACACCAAAGAACCAATGCCAGCCCAATCCCTCAATCCAAAACTTTTTCCCATCCGTGGCCCACATTAAAGTGGGCGCGTCAGTGGTTATGGTTCCGTCATGCTCACGTTTATTAGCCTTCCGGGGTCTCCTGTTAGGGCTGAGCAGGTTGTTCTCACGCATGATGCGGTTGACACGCGCCTTGCCGGCCACCAAGGCATTTACCTTCCTTTTTGCCATTCGTTTCTTAACTTTTATATAACCCTCAGAGTTGAACTTGCTGTTCTTAATTTCTTTCTTTATCTCCTGCAAAACCTCTTCATCACCATGTTTGGGTTTCCTGCCACGCCTGCCTGTCCCGGGAGTAGGGTTTTCATACCAGGTACTGCTGCTGTAATCAACAACTTTAAAGATCAAACGCTTCGGATAAGGCTTTCCTGTTAGTGAATAACGTTCATTTATTAAAATGGAAATCATCTCCTTTTTAGTTTTGCGGCTAATTCGTTCTTTTTTTTTGTGAGTTCAAGCTCCATCTGCAATTGTCCGATCTTACGCTCGGCAGCAATGAGCTTTGAATCATCAGGTTTACGCTTAAACCCGTCAGATCCACTCTCGATAAATTGATCCCGCCAATGATGTATGTCGGCAAGGGTGACTCCGTATTCACGGCTAATTAACTCAGGATCCTCTCCACGTAACAAGGATAAAACTATTTCAACCTTGATTTTTGATGTAATATTCTTTCTCTTTTCCATAGCAGTTGTAAAAATAACTTTTATTTTTTACTGCTCGGTTTATTTGAGGGCTAATATAGTTTACATAAAAAACAAACCATATAAATTCTGATAAAAACAATAAGTTAAATTTCAAAAGGCATAATAGGAATGAATAATCATGGTATTCCTATCATAGTTTTGTGTCTCTTAGGATTAAACTGTTTGAGAAAATTGAATCAATACCTTTGAAACTACCTAATATTTCCCAGACCAAACAGCTTAACGTTATTTAACTAATAATATATGTGGTTGTTTTATAGTAGGTTACGAATTTTTGCCATCAAAAACGCCCAAAAACATCACGAAAGTAAATTTCCTTTATCGTATTATAGGGTACGAACAATTTAAAATGTATAAAATGGAAAATCAAGAATTAAATGATGTGGTCAATCGATTCAAGGAAATCATGCATTATTCTCAGCTAAAGCCTGGTGCTTTTGCTGCTAAAATCGGGGTACAAAACTCGACACTGACTCATATTATATTGGGCAGAAACACACCTTCGTTGACAGTAATTCAAAAAGTTTTACTGGCTTTTCCGGAGATTAATGCCGACTACCTCTTACTTGGCAAAGGAGAACTGATTAAGTTGAATCAAGAATCTAACAAATAACCAGTTACAATGAACAAAGAACTTATCAATCAGAAGCTTTTTCATGCCGTTGAAAACGGTGATGTGACATCAGTAGAAACCGTATTGCAGGATGAAAAATTAAATGCAGCTTCTTATTACGGTGCAAAATCCATATTGCTTGCCGTTGAAAATGAGAGGGCCGACATTCTTACAATCCTTTTAGAAAACAGTAAAAATGTGAACCGTTCCAGTTTTTGGTCGAATAAATATCGACTGGCTGCCAATACCCTTCTTCAGGCTGCCAGGAGTCAACGTACCGATCTGTTGAAAGTTTTGTTGCAGTATGGTGCCAATGCCGATAAGAAAGACCTGAAAGAAGCATTTGTCGAAGCGTTGGTTTCCGGAAATTATGAAGCCCTAAAACTACTTGTTGATGCAGGAGCAAATGTCAACATCAAGGATTCGAGAGGCCATAGCCCCCTGATGTATGCGGTATTATTTTCTTCTTCCAACCAAAAACTCATTGTTGAATGCCTGCTTTCAGCCGGAGCTCATATCAACACAAAAATCACAGAACTCAAAAGAATCGATAGCAAGATGGTCGTTAAGGTTAATACTGCTTTAACTTTTGCTGAAAAATCTGGGAATTTGGAAATGGTGGAAATGATTAAGAATTCGAAAAAGCGAAAACGGGATACGTAATTATTAGCTGTAAATCAACCACTTCTTGTGAAATAGGTGATTTTTTCAATATGACTTTACTGCATGAATAATCTTAATAGATATGTTTTATTGGATTTCTAAAAATCAAATGCTTTTTTAAGTTTACCGTTAGTATAGCCAACAGTTTTGTTTTCAAAATAATCTATCATCAATTTTTGCTTTTCTGTATTTTCTAGGGTTTTAATGTAATCGTAAATCTGCTCCCAAGTTATACGGGCAAATTTTCTTCTATCCGATTGATTAATGTGTTTTCCAAATTCTGTTTCAATATCTGTTTCCCTAGTTTTTTTGACCAAACTATAGAATTCAAATTCTAAATTAAGTTTTTCTGCAATCCAACAACCTAATAGCCAAAATCGCATTAATTCGTATCTTCTATCTTCTTTGACAATTTTTTCATAGTCAAATTTGAAAATTTTAGAAAATAATTCGTTTCCTCCTGTTTCGTACTTTTTTCTGTTCTGAATATCTCTCGGTTTTGTCTTATTACCAGCATTAAGTTTTGCTTCAATGAAATATAGAACTTTGTCGGTCTTAATAATTATATCCGGTTCAGAGCCCCTCGTTATTGTTTCGCCAAACTCTAATCGAGCTTTATTCAGATCATCCCAGGTATTTTTTTCATTTGGCGAATATGACCATAGAATCAATTCAGAATCATTTGTTTCTTTGCCTAATAACTGCAAAATAAAATCTGATAACAGTCCTAGTTTGTCAAGAAACCTAAAAACATTCCAAGTCAATGCATCTTCACTGTTATCCCTTGAAATCCGACTTTCTCTCTTAACTGTTTTTATTTCATTAAAACGTTGCTCATCTTTATTGTCAGTCCATAACAGGTTTTCCTTTTCTGTTTCATATTCAAAGGTTGAAGGAGAGATGTAAATTCTATGTTCGGGGCAAAAGAATTTTTTTTCACGTTTAAAAGTTTTTCTTTGTCGAGGAACTATTTTAGAACAGCCCTTAACCGGACATTCAACATAATTAATATCTATTTTGATTATATCTTTTAAGTCCCTTAATCTGTACATATATTACTTGTTATTAATGTTTGTATTGCATGTTTATAGTATTGCAAATGTACAAATAGGAATTTGTTTAAACACGTCATTTCGTAAAAAAGCAATATCAACCACTAACTTTTTACAAACTGACTCATTTGTTTTCTCACCTTTGCCTCAAAAAACTATGATTACAGATTACTACCAGAGTTATTCGGTTTGAAAAGATACGAAACTTTCCAGTTGACAGACGAACAGATTTTTGAACGGTTGAGTGAAACAGTGGAGATGGGCTATTCGATTGATGATATTGTTTCTCGATTTGAAACCGGAATCTACATCCTTTGCGATGACTACATCAAGTCAAGGTATGATTACATATTGAAGTATGGGTGGTGGACAATTCTCACCAATCCTTTTAAGTTAGTGTACGTTCTTTGGATTATTGGAATTGTTCGAATCAGGTCTATGAGAAGGTTGGAGGAGGAGTAAAAAACAATGGGTAACTTCACAGCCACCCATTGCACATTTTAACCTAAACCTTAACTATGAAAAATGTGTGCTTTAGGAGCACACACTACAAAGGTAGTCAAATTTTGACTTCTATAAAAATATTGTAAGCATGGAAAGTTTTTTCTATCTTCGAGGAACCAAAAACGAGGGTTGTTTTTGCCATCTTTGAAATACCGTTTAAATGTTAAAAAACATTTGGTTGACATTTGGTTGACAAAATGAGAAATAAAAAATGCGCCAACTATTGAATTTCAATTAGTTAGCGCATTTTAAAGTGACCACGATAGGATTCTAACCTATAACCTTCTGATCCGTAGTCAGATGCTCTATACAGTTGAGCTACGTAGCCGTTTTTTGTTTTGCGAGTGCAAATGTAATGCTTTTAAAAGAATCTGCCAAATATTTTCTTTAATTTAACGGGAATTTATACCATGAAAATAAATGAAGTGATAAAAAAAGGGGTCAGGATGCTCCCGAATAACCGTGAAAGTCTGAAAATCTATGCTAGATCGGAAGAG